>NZ_BAXD01000041.1:0-19999 GCF_001310395.1 Halolactibacillus sp. JCM 19043 | reverse complement strand
TGAACTTAGGCCTTGAAACATTGGCCGTTCGAATAGAAAGACATTGTCAGAACGCATTAGAAGTAGCGACATTCTTAAATGACACATCAGACATTCAAGCGGTGTACTATCTTGGTCTTAAGACCGATCGTTACCATGAGCGGATGAAAAAATATACACCAGAAGGGGCGAGTGGCGTTATATCCTTTGATATTGCAGGTGGAAAAGAACGGGCAATTAAGTTTATGGATGCTTTAAAGCTTGCCAGTAATGTTGTCCACGTCGCAGACATTCGTACCTGTGTGTTGTACCCAGCTTCTGAAACGCATCGGCAGTTAACAGATGAGCAATTAAAAGACGCCGGCATCACACCAGGATTGATTCGTTTATCAATCGGTTTAGAAGATATCGAGGATATTATTGAAGATATCCGGCAAGCTTTTGATGCTTCAAGGGCCTAGTTCAAAGAGTGAATGGTCGTAATAGGGTAGAGAAAAGCCGTCAACATATTTTTTACGTGTTGACGGCTTTTCTAATGTTTAACACCGTGATTTACACTATATTCATCGTGCTAATTAGAAGAACTTTTTTATGTTACCTAACATATCATCTACCTGTTCAAGGTTTAATTTTGCCTTTACCCCCTCAACAATCGGGTCGATATGTTCATTCGGTAAGTTTATATCAAATGTTTCTTCTAGGGCTGTTGTTGGATCATCAAAAAACTTTTCTTTAAAATTTTCATCCGAACGGACTTTGTTCACGACATCATCAATGATTCCCTTAATATCCATATTTATCACCTCTTCAACAATATTTTGCTTCCTACTTATTCTTACCACCGAATGCTTTCGTTAAAACGTAATAAGTCCCATCGACATTTCAACGATAAAAGCGACAATCACAACTAAAATCGAAATAATAAAGCCTAAGGCAAAAGGTTTCAATCCTGACCGTTTCACGTCTTTTAATGATGTTTTTAATCCAATGGCCCAAGTGCCATGACCATGAGGAATTTACTAATCGTTGATAATGATGCCTGTAATGCGTCAGGAATAAGACCAACTGTATTAAAGACAGCCATCACGACAAACCCAAAAATAAACCAAGGGAAAATACTCGTTAGTTTGAATGCAGGGCGCTCTTCAGCTGGCTCCATCCGGTGCTGAATCATTGAAAAGACGAGAATCGTTGGAATAATGGCTAATGTTCGTGTTAATTTGACGGTTGTCGCAAAGTTGCCCGCTTGTTCAGAGAAAGCGTAGCCTGCAGCGACGACACTAGATGTATCATTGACAGCTGTTCCTGTCCAAAGACCATAAGCAATATCTGATAACCCTAACCACTGTCCCATCAGTGGGAAAAGTAGTATCATCAGCATATCAAAAATAAAGGTCGTTGACATCGCATAACTAATATCCGCATCACGCGCTTTAATAACAGGGGAAAGTGCCGCAATAGCGGATCCACCACAAATGCCCGTACCAGCAGAGATTAACGAACTCATACGCCAATCAATCCCAAACACTTTTCCAATCAAATAACCTCCTAAAAAGCAGGTGATAAGTGTAAAGACCATCACATTAAGCGATAATTTTCCGACGTTTAGAATTACGGATAAGCTAAGCGTACTTCCCATCAAGATAATCGCAAACTTTAGCACTTTTTTCGAAGTGAAAGATAACCCTTTTTGAACGTTTGGTTTGTTGTTTATAACAGGATGTAAAATGATACCGATAAATAGAGCTAAAATAGCGGCACCAATAATGTCTATCGGTAAGAGTGTCTCAACAATCGTCGCTATTAATGCAATCATAAACGATAAGATTAAACCGGGTAATATATTTTTCATCTATTGATCAACCTTTCTATTACTACTTACTTTAGCATAATACATTTTTATGATAAAATAAAATGATGATTTTTTATTTATGATAAATTTATATTATGAATATAACTCACTTTACTAAACATCATGACTTAACATGATGAAGATATGGATAGACAGAAAGGAAGGTAATCATGCTTGATCAAAAATTACGTACATTCATTAAAGTCGTTGAATATAAAAACTATACAAAGGCAGCAGAAGCGTTAAATTTAACGCAACCAGCTGTTAGTCAACATATTAAAAAATTAGAAGCACACTATGGTCTGCCACTCATCGAATTAAAAGGGAAAGCTGTTAAGCTTACTAAACAAGGTGAAATTGTCTATAATTATGTTCAAGTACAGCGTTCGAATGAGGCCCATTTATTAAATAAATTAAACCGCGTCTCACAACCGATCCGAATCGGTGCGACGTTATCGATAGCGGATTATTATTTAGAATCCTACTTGGATTATTATTTACACAAAGGGTATGATGATGTCTCAGTGACGGTCAATAATACAAAAGTCATGTTGCAAAAATTATTAGATGATGAACTGGACGGCGCATTTATTGAAGGCATCTTCGACAAAGATATGTTTAATTACGAAGCTTTCACTCGAACCAGTTTTAAAGCAGTAGTGAGACATCATCATCCGTTGTTAAAGGAAACCCGACAATTAAAGGATCTGTACAACTACCCGTTAATTTTAAGAGAACAAGGATCAGGCACACGTAAAATCTTTGAACAATACCTCAGTCAACAGAATGAGTCTTTGCTATCTTTTAAAAAAATATACGAAATCGGCAGTTTTATGTTGTTAAAATCGATGTTAAAAAATACTGATGCGGTGTCGTTTATGTATGAAAATGTTGCTTTAAAAGAAGTGACCAATCAAACGCTTGATTACGTCACACTTTCTGATGTAACGATTGAACGTCCGCTTTACTTTATTTATCCAAAGCACTCACTCAAATCAGAGAAGTTAAAAACATTTTATCGGCGCTTTTTTAATGCTGATAATTAAGTATGTGGTGTGTTTATATAAACGAGAAATAGACAGACCATTATTATGACGATAGAAATGGGGCCTAACCGATGACTGAAAAGGAAAAGATGATTGCAGGAGAAATGTATGACCCAAGTGACGAAACACTGATGAATGATCGTCTTGCTGCTAGAAAGATGGTCAGACAATATAACGAAACAACAGAAGAACAACCAGACACACGCGCCAAACTCTTAAAAGAGCTATTAGGTTCAACAGGTCAACACATCTATATGGAACCTAATATTCGTTTTGACTATGGCTATAACACCCATGTTGGCGAGAATTTTTATGCTAACTTTGATAGTATTATTTTGGACGTATGTGAGGTGCGAATCGGTGATAACTGTATGCTTGCGCCAAATGTCCAAATTTACACCGCCACACATCCAGTGGAACATCTTGCGAGAAATTCAGGGAAAGAGTACGCTAAACCGATTACGATCGGGAATAATGTCTGGATTGGAGGGGGCGCCATCATTAATCCAGGAGTGACGTTAGGAGATGGTGTCGTCGTTGCATCTGGCGCTGTTGTCACAAAGAGCTTTCCAGGAAACGTCGTGATTGGCGGAAATCCTGCGCGAATGATAAAACATATTGATCAATAGACGCTTATCACTATTCGAAAAACAAGACCTTCTTTTTAGTGTGGTCTTGTTTTTTGTTAAAGGATTCTTCATGTTAGAGGTAAAGCAGAATATAAAATATACAGGCGATTAGAAGAAAGATGATAAAAACCTATTGGCAGACACCTATTGATTGTATATAATTGTACGGGTTACAGAACATGTAGGAGGATGACACTGTTGAAAAAAATCAGTCATATCATACTTTTATTATTCGTTGCACTGGGTGTCACACTTGTATCAGGTGACGATATCTTTGATATATTCATAGATCAAACCGACCAATCAACGAGCCAAGTGGACATAGAAGAAAGTGGGCACTACACAAGTGTTGAAGCAGTGAGCACTTATATTACAATGTATCAAGCCTTGCCATCTAATTATCTAACAAAAAGCGAGGCTTATGATTTAGGCTGGGAACCAGATAAAGGGAATCTACATGACGTTGCGTCAGGTATGAGTATTGGTGGTGATCGTTTTTATAACCGGGAAGGGAAACTGCCAGAAGCCGCTGGTGTGACGTATTATGAAGCCGACATTGATTATACAGGTGGCTACCGCAATGAAAAACGACTGGTCTATTCAAATGGGGGAGAGATCTACTACACAGCGGATCATTATCAAACATTTGAGGAGATAGAAGTGGGGGAATCTCAATGACAGAAATTGTCTTAGATGGTGAGCGTATCGTCACTCTCGGTGACGTTCATAGGGAAGTAACAGACGTGCTTAAACCGAATTATTACGGTGCTAATTTAGATGCTCTGTGGGATGTAATAACCTCTCAAAAAGCCGTGCGTGTCGTCATTAAACATGAGGCGTTACTACAACAACATTTAGGGAATGACTATCAATCATTGATAACCCTGTTTAACGATGCGGCTAAACAAGTGTCGATTAATTTTTCAATAGTTATCATACGTTAAGGCATTTATATTAAAGAGCGTTTATACTTTAGTAAATACGACATGAGAGACATAAACAGACAGTGACGTCTAAAAGGGAAGTGATAGAATGAGTATGGAATCAATACCATTAAAAAAGAATTTAGGTACACTTGATTTAGTCTTGTTAGGGCTTGGTGCGGTCATTGGCACAGGCATCTTTGTTGTGACTGGTGCTGCTGCCGCTACGTATGCCGGACCTGGCTTAATCTTTTCATTTATTATTGCAGGGTTCGTTATTTTTCTTATGGGCCTTTGTTATGCTGAGCTAGCTAGTCGGTATCCCGTAGTCGGCGGACCATACGCCTATATGTTACAAATTGCTGGGAAACGCTTGGCTTGGGTCGCTGGCTGGTATACCATTTGGGAATATTTACTCGCTAGTGCCTCAGTTGCGTCCGGTTGGTCAGGTTATGTCAATGGCTTTTTAAACGGCTTAGGTGTTGGCTTACCCGTTATTTTTCAGGCCTCTTTTAATCCGGAACAGGGGACATATGTGGATTTAATTGCCGTGTCGATGACACTGCTTGTAACGTGGCTTGTCTCGTTTGAGGCTAAGAAAGCTTTACGCCTTAATAACTTTATGTTTTTTATTAAGTTCGGGATTATCGCTTTATTCATCATCGTTGGTATCTTTTTTGTTGAACCCAGCAACTGGCAGCCGTTATTACCGTTTGGATTTTCGGGCGTTGCGAGTGGAGCGGCGTTATTGTTTTTTGCCTTTTTAGGTTTTGATTCGATATCGATGGCAGCTGAAGAAGTGAAGAACCCTCAAAAGAGTTTGCCCCTTGGCATCTTTTTCGCGATTGGTATTTCAGCGTTACTCTATATTTTAGTCACGCTCGTTCTTACCGGAATTGTGCCATTTACTGAACTCAATGTCAAAGACCCGGTTGCCTTTGCGCTTCGATACGTCGATCAACACGTGCTCGCAAGCATCGTTTCAGTCGGCGCGATATTAACGCTTTTAACCGTGCTTATTGCGATGCTTTATGGACTTGCGCGTTTACTTTTTGCGATGAGTAAAGGGGGGCTTTTACCACGATACATGAACCAGGTCAATAAAAAGACCGGGGTCCCTACGAATGCGACATGGACAGCCGGTATTATCACAAGTATTTTTACTGGGTTAATCCCACTTCAACAATTAGCAGAAATCACAAATTTAGTCACATTAATTGTGATGATGATGCTTGCGATTGGTGTGATTGTCATCCGTAAGCGTGAAGGAAAGCCAACAGATGGTAGTTTTTATGTCCCACTTGTTCCGCTTGTCCCAATACTAGCTGTTCTATCAACACTCTATTTAATTTTCCAATTGTCACTGTTAACGTGGCTACTCTTTTTAGTAGTGACATTCATTGGCTACATTATTTTTATTGTCAATCAAAGAAAAACAGCGCACAAAACTTCATGAGTTATATACCCTTGTATTAAGAATAATTATGAGAGAAAAGCCCTTCTTCACATTCGAAGAAGGCTTTTGCCGTTTTATTTTACTAAAAGCGATTATAGTGTAGCGCTTATTTTTTTAACGGATCCGGATAATCGACACCTTTTGTATCCACTGTCATCGTTTTGATTTGTTGTTCTTCAACTGGCACATCATTTGGGCCTGTTTCTACTTGAGCTAGTTTATTTACTACTTCCATACCTTCAGTCACTTGACCGAAACCAGCATATTCACCGTCTAAATGTGTGGCCGCCTTATGCATGATAAAGAACTGCGAGCCGGCAGAATCAGGTGATTGTGACCGGGCCATAGAAATGACTCCGGCTCATGAACCAAGTCATTATCAAATCCATTGGAATTAAATTCACCAGGAATCGAGTAATCGGGTCCACCTAAACCGTTCCCTTGTGGATCGCCACCTTGAATCATAAAGTCTTCGATAATGCGATGGAAAATGACACCATCGTAAAACCCATCTTCGATGAGTGCGATAAAATTCGCAACGGTATTTGGTGCTGTATGTGGATACAGCTCTAATGTAATTGTCTCACCGGTTGCCATTTCAATGGTAACAATCGGATTGTCCGTCACTTCAGGGTATTGCTCATAAAAGGCGGTTTGTTCTTCTTCAAAGGTAAGGGTTGTGTCTTCTGGAGTGTCTTCTATTGGTTCATCAGTCGCTGTGTCAGCACATCCTACAACGATGGCAATAAGTAAGACTGACGAAAGTAATAACGCTATTTTTTTCATTGATATTCCTCCTGCATGTGTATTCCTCAGATAGTATAGCACGAAAAAATAGAAAAGAGAAAGGGCGATATACCATTGCGAATATTTTTAGATCCTGGTCACGGGGGACGTGACCCTGGGGCCTGTCATAAACAGTTAAAAGAAAAAGACCTGACGTTAGCTATAGCGCTGCGTATACGAGATCAATTAACTCAGCACAAAGATATCATGATTAAATTATCCCGACACGTTGATGAGACGTGTTCATTATCCGATAGAGTTCTTCTGGCTGAGCGTTTTAAAGCAGATTTTTATCTATCTATTCATATTAATGCAGGAGGAGGAACAGGTTTTGAAAGTTATCGGTATTTAAATACGAGTAAAAAAACAGGTGATTACCACCAATTCATTCATCAAACCATCTGTCAATCATTAGACGTGACCGACCGCGGTATGAAAAAAGGAGATTTTTATGTCTTAAGAAAAACGTCAATGCCTGCCGTACTAACAGAATCACTGTTTATTGATCATCCGCTTGATTATGTTGCCTTATTTAAGTCATCGATGGTTGAAAAAATCGTAGCAGCTCATGTCAAGGCTATTATATCCGTGAAAAACACGTTACTAAAACCGAATAGTATAGTATGTGGTTCGTTTAAAAATATCATATTAGCAAATAAACGCCAAGCCGAACTAAGCCAGCATGGTTTTGACGTTGACATTATAAAAGCAAACGTCAACGGTGCGCCATTTTACCGGGTGATCGTTTATGATGATGGGGTGACACCAAACGTAGAGGCGAGACTAAATGCGCTAGTATAACAGCTTTAAAACGAGCTAAAAAATAAAAGCAGGGTCATTGGTAAACACCAATGACCCTGCTTTTTATTTAATGTGGCGGTACAAACCGACCAATTTACCTAATACCGTTATGTTTTTATATAGAAGAGGCTCCATATTTGAGTTTTCTGGTTGTAAGCGAATATGGTCTTTTTCTTTAAAGAACCGTTTCACTGTCGCTTCACCGTCGTCCGTTAAGGCAACAATAATATCGCCATTATTTGCGGTATTTTGTTGTCTAACGATGACAACATCTCGGTTATGAATACCTGCTTCAATCATACTGTCGCCCTCAATTGTTAAGGCAAACGTATTAGTTTCTGTATTTGTTAAATATGATGGAATTGGAATAAATTCATCAATATTCTCAATTGCGGTAATCGGAAGTCCAGCGGTTACTTTCCCGATGTGAGGGGCATAAGCCACTTCACTGCGCATCTTCGGATTCATTTCTGTTCCGTCAACGATTTCAATCGTCCGTGGTTTAGTCGGGTCACGTCGAATATAGCCTTTTTTCTCCATGCGAGCGAGATGACCATGGGTTGTTGATGTAGATGATAAGCCAACTGCTTCACCAATTTCTCTTACAGAAGGTGGATAGTTTTTAGTTGCTTGATAATGTTTAATGAAATTAAGAATCGCTTCTTGACGTTTTGATAGGGTATCCATTCATTGTCCCTCCAATCAATTTTAGTTAAGTATACCATATTAATGTAACGTAAATCAAACGTTTGTTCGAAAAACATTGACACCGAACAAACCCTTTCGCTACACTAAAATAGAAAGTATGTTTCCATGAAAAGAAGGTGCAACAATGCGTGTCATTATTTACTGTCGAGTCAGTACAACAAAAGATGAACAAGTCTCGTCACTCATCCGCCAAAAACAAGAATTATTAGCGTTAGCTGAACATAAACAGATGGATGTTCTTGATATTATCGAAGAGAAAGTAAGTGGGTATACAATTGAGCGTGACGGCTTATTGTCATTATTTGATCAATGCCAAACCGGGAATGTCGATGCGGTACTCGTTCAAGATGAAACACGGTTAGGCCGCGGTGAAACGAAAATCGCTATTTTCCATCAATTAAAGAAATCCGGCGTGAAGATCTTTACCCAATCGCAAACAGGTGAATTTCAGTTATCTGAATCTGATCGTATGGTGTTAGAAATCGTGGGGATTGTGGAAGAATACCAACGAAAAATCCATAACTTAAAAATCAAACGCGGGATGAAAAAAGCGGTACAAAATGGTTACCGACCTGAGAAAAACTTAACAAAGATTGACCAAGCAAAAGGGCGAGACACAAAAGTGTTTCCGGTTGAAGAAGTTGTTAGGTTGCGAAATAATGGGCTAACATTTAAAGATATTGCGCTTACCTTACGTGGTTTAGGTTATAATGTATCTAAAGCAACCGTCCACCGCCGCTATCAAGAATACCTCTCACTTGCAGAAAGCGGTGAAGATTCGTTATGATAGACATAGTGAAAATCAACAAATTAAGGAGATTTAAAATATGCTGTCACAAGAAAAGTTAGCCCGCATTAATACTTTAGCTAAAAAAGCAAAAGCGGAGGGCTTATCAAATGAAGAAAAAGAAGAACAACAAATCTTACGAGAAGAATATTTACAAAATGTAAGAAAATCATTTAAGAACCAATTCAAGGGGATGACCATCGTTGATCCTAACGGCGATGATGTCACACCCCAAAAAATCAAGAACTTACGGTCAAAAAATTAAGATTATTCATTAAAATGTACAATTTTGTCTTGTGTAAATAGCGTTTTCATTATAGGATATAAATTGTACGTACATATTAATCTATGTATGAATCCAGAAAGGGGTTTAAGAAGTATGACAAATCAAGTACAACAAACATCAATTAATGCTATTCGTACGCTTTCTATCGATGCCATCCAAAAGGCAAACTCAGGACACCCAGGGTTACCAATGGGGCTGCGCCAATGGCGTACACATTATGGACTGAGTTTATGAACCAAAATCCAAAGCATTCAAAATGGTTCGATCGTGACCGCTTCGTTTTATCTGCGGGTCATGGTTCTATGTTACTTTACTCATTACTACACTTATCAGGTTATAATCTAAGTATTGACGACCTTAAAAATTTCCGTCAATTAGGGTCACATACACCTGGACACCCTGAAGTGACAGATACAGATGGCGTCGAAGCAACAACAGGACCTTTAGGTCAAGGGATTGCGATGACTGTCGGCATGGCGATGGCAGAAGCTCATCTAGCGGCAAAATATAACCGTGATGACTTCAATATCGTTGATCACTATAGCTATGCACTTGTAGGTGATGGTGACCTTATGGAAGGTATTTCACACGAAGCGGCTTCACTAGCGGGTCACTTAGGATTAGGCAGGTTAATCGTCCTTTACGATTCAAATGATATCTCATTAGATGGCGATTTAGATAAATCATTCTCAGAATCTGTTGAAAAACGTTTTGAATCATACAACTGGCAAGTCATTCGTGTCGATGATGGTACCGATGTTGAGGCAATTAAAGCGGCCATTAAAGAAGCACAAGCCAACACAACACAACCGACAATGATTGAAATTAAAACCGTTATTGGTTATGGTTCACCAAATAAACAAGGTAAGAGTGATGCTCACGGTGCGCCACTTGGTGATGATGAAATCAAACTTGTTCGTGAGAACTACGCTTGGAATCATGCACCATTTGAAGTACCTGAGGACGTTTACCAAGACTTTGAAACAAAAGTAGCGAAACGCGGCGCTGAAGCAGAAGCTGAGTGGAATAAACTTTTCGAAGCTTATAAAGCAAAGTATCCTGAATTAGCAGCAGAATTTGAACTAGCGATGAACAACGAATTACCAGAAGGATGGGCAGACGAACTACCAATCTTCACACCAGGTGAAGATACACTAGCCACACGTGCTTCAAGTGGTAAATTAGTCAATGCGCTATCAAAAGCTGTTCCAAGTCTATTTGGCGGTAGTGCTGACCTTGCTGGTTCAAACAAAACACGTATGGATGATGAAGAAGACTTTGATAAAACAAACTATGCCGGCCGAAACATTTGGTTTGGTGTACGTGAATTTGCGATGGCAGCGGCTCTTAACGGTATGGCGCTTCATGGCGGTTTAAAAGTATACGGCGGAACATTCTTCGTCTTTAGTGATTACTTACGCCCAGCTGTTCGTTTATCAGCGATTCAAAAGTTACCAGTGACTTACGTGTTAACGCATGATTCAATTGCGGTAGGAGAAGATGGCCCAACACACGAACCGGTTGAACAATTAGCCGCCTTCCGTGCAATGCCTGGTATTTCTGTTCTTCGTCCAGCCGATGGTAACGAAGTAGCAGCGTCATGGCGCTTAGCGATGGAGTCAACGGATACACCATCATTACTTGTCTTAACGCGTCAAGACCTTCCAACACTTAAAGGTACAAACTACGAAGGCGTTAAAAAAGGTGGTTACATCGTAAGCCCAGCAGAAAAAGCTGTCGCTGACGGTATTTTAGTCGCAGCTGGATCTGAAGTTCAACTGGCGGTAAGTGCGCAAGAAGAACTGAAAGCAAAAGGCATCGACGTGAGCGTTGTTAGTATGCCAGCTTGGGATCGTTTCGAGCAACAAGACCAAGCATACAAAGACTCTGTCTTACCTAAAGATGTGAAGAAACGTCTGGCCGTTGAAATGGGATCTCCACTTGGATGGGATCGTTACGTTGGTGATGAAGGTGATATCTTAGGTATCGATACCTTTGGTGCATCTGGTGAAGGTAACCAAATCATGGCACACTTTGGCTTTACTGTAGATAACGTTGTGAAACGTTTTGAAGCAGTATTCAATAAGTAACCGATGCAGTTAAAATGAATAATTAATCTTCATGAAGAACCCTTTGATTGTTGTAAGGGTTCTTCATTTGTCTCGTTTAAGATCACTTAAGATTGAGATTAAGGGTGAGTTTACTTGTTGCTATTGTAATTAAGTGAAATATTTAATATACTAAGTAAGAATTGATTTGAAGGAGGAAGTTGAATTATGACACTAGGGATCGGTTGGGTTATCCTCATTGCGATTATCGCGCTTGTAGCTGGTGCTGCATTAGGCTTTTTTATCGCGAAAAAATACATGATGGATTACTTAAAGAAAAATCCACCAATTAATGAGCAAATGCTCCGTACACTTATGATGCAAATGGGTCAAAAGCCATCGCAAAAGAAGATCAATCAAATGATGCGTGCGATGAATAATCAAAACCCAGGAAAATAATGAATCAGAAAGTTAAAGACATATTCAGTTAGCGCTGAGTATGTCTTTTTTATATGTCGATCCACCTATTGTTTCAACAACTATTTTCGACAATATTACAGGCTAAAGTCACAGTCAATTAATAAGACCTATGACTCTTATCACTATTTTAGGTAACAAACAGAGAATTTCCATTGTTTGTGTATAATTTAACAAATAATGTGTTATCATATGGATGAAAATACTATGAGAAGGTGACTGTGTTGAATGTGAAAACTTGGTGTCAATCTTTGATTAAAGAAACGCAAATGAAGTTCGATGCGCGTGTATATGATTATCGTTTAAGTCACTTACCACAACATATATTAGATCAACTAGAAGATTGTCGATACGATTTTTATCTTGTGACCAATGGTGACGGATATATTCAGTATTATTCTAAATCTACCCATCATCATTTACCTCAAGAATGTTTAGATAGACCATTTATATATCAATGGCTACACCCTGAATCGCATGAATCGTTTTCAAACCATGTAAATCTTACAACAGGCGATTTATCACCTACATTTTCAACTATACACATCCTTTTAGATAACCACACCTGTCTTGCGTGTAAATGTAATGCGATAAAATTTCATCAACATCTTTTATTTGTCTTTCAACTACAGCCAACGCACCCACTCACTCAGATGACACCCGAAAATGAACGTCTCATTACGCTAGGGGAAATGGCCGCGGGTCTCGTCCATGAGTTTAAAAATCCACTCACGTCACTTAAAGGCTTTATTGAGTTAATTAAAGCAGGCGTCCCATATGAAAAAGAGTATTTTCGTGTGATATCAGATGAGCTGCAACGAATGGATGCATTAACGACAGAATTATTATCATTATCAAAACCATCAAATGCTTCAATGGATATCCTTGAGTTAAACCAACTGTGTAAGGATGTTGCCTTGTTGTTTAAACATCAATTAAACCAACGACAAATACATTTGAACGCGCACTTTGATCAGGTTGTCTATTGCTTAGGAAACGCTTGTCAATTAAAGCAAGTATTAATTAATTTGATCAAAAACGCCATGGAAGCCATAGAAGAATCAGGTCATATTACCATTGAGTTAACGAAACGAACGAATACAGCCGTGATTCATGTCACGGATACTGGGGTTGGCATTCCTGAAGAAAAATTATCAACCATTATGGAACCGTTCTATACGACAAAACAAACAGGGACGGGGCTTGGCTTAGCTGTTACGAGAAAGATCATGACGAATCATGATGGTGAGATTTCAGCTGTATCAACAATGAATAAGGCACAACTTTTACCTTAAAGTTACCGTGTCATCCGCCACAATCGATGGAACAAATTAGTTAATCCCTTATGTGCTCTAGGTTAGTAAGTAAAAAATATTGTCGAAATATTTTACATATTTACGATTTTACTTTACAATAGTAAAGTACATAGCCATGTCTTTTGAGAAATGACATGTGTTGCCCTAAATAGAACGATATAGGAGGGATTAATTCAGTGATTAATACGAAACAATCATTTGAACTTAACGGAAAAACAGTAAACTATTATCAATTAAAAGCATTAGAAGAAGCAGGTAAAGGCAACGTTAGCCGTTTACCATTCTCTATTCGGGTCTTACTCGAGTCATTATTACGCCAATATGATGGCCGTGTGATTAATGATGAGCATATTGATGGACTTATTAACTGGGATAAACAAGCGAAAACAGATGTCCCATTTAAGCCATCACGCGTTATTTTACAAGATTTCACCGGTGTACCAGCTGTAGTAGACTTAGCGTCTTTACGTAAGGCGATGGTTGATATGGGTGGTAAAGCCGATCAGATCAATCCTGAAGTACCGGTCGACTTAGTCATCGACCACTCAGTACAAGTGGATGCATTTGGGACAAACAGTGCGCTCCTTACCAATATGGAATATGAATTTGAGCGTAATATGGAACGTTATCAATTCTTAAACTGGGCACAAAAAGCATTCGATAATTATCGTGCCGTACCACCTGCGACAGGGATTGTACACCAAGTGAACTTAGAATACATTGCTAAAGTCGTACACCAACAAGAAAATAATGATGGGACAATCGATGCGTATCCTGATACATTAGTTGGGACAGACTCCCATACAACGATGGTTAACGGTTTAGGTGTCCTTGGTTGGGGTGTTGGTGGAATTGAAGCTGAAGCAGGCATGCTTGGACAACCTTCTTATTTCCCTGCACCTGATGTTATCGGTGTGAAATTTACTGGTTCCATGCCTAACGGCATTACAGCGACTGATCTCGCTCTTAAAGTGACGCAAGTTTTGCGTGAGAAAAAAGTCGTTGGTAAATTTGTTGAATATTTCGGACCAGGCTTAAAGGAAATGCCACTCGCTGACCGAGCAACGATTTCAAATATGGCACCTGAATACGGTGCGACATGTGGTTTCTTCCCAGTTGATGAAGAATCACTAAACTACTTACGTCTAACTGGACGCGACGAAGAACATATTGCCCTTGTAGAAGCTTACTGTAAAGCAAATGACCTGTGGTATGACTCAAGTCAACCTGACCCGGAATTCACCGATCTCGTTGAAATAAACTTATCTGACCTACAGCCAAGTCTTTCCGGCCCAAAACGTCCGCAAGACTTAATCTTACTCTCAGATATGAAAGACTCATTCCATAAAGCCGTGACAGGACCAGCAGGTAACCACGGATTCGGTTTAGATAAAAAAGAATTTGATAAAGTCGCAAAAGTGACACACGAAAATGGCGAGAAGAGCGAGATGACAACAGGGTCGCTGGCGATTGCGGCGATCACCTCTTGTACGAATACATCAAACCCTTATGTGATGTTAGGGTCAGGCCTCCTTGCGCGTAACGCTGTGAAAAAAGGCTTAACGGTGCCACCATATGTCAAAACATCACTCGCACCTGGTTCCAAAGTCGTCACGCGTTACTTAGAAGACGCTGGCCTTATGCCTTACTTAGAGGAATTAGGCTTTAACTTAGTCGGTTATGGTTGTACAACGTGTATCGGTAACTCCGGTCCACTCGAACATGCGGTTGAAGAAGCCATTGTTGAACACGACTTAACCGTCGCTTCTGTCTTATCAGGTAACCGTAACTTTGAAGGACGGATTCACCCACTTGTTAAAGCGAACTACTTAGCTTCACCACCGCTTGTGGTGGCGTATGCACTAGCTGGTACCGTAGATATCGACTTAATGAAAGAACCATTAGGTTATGACCAAGACAATCAACCGGTCTACTTTGATGATCTATGGCCATCACTTGATGAAATTCGTGACGAAGTGTTCCGAGTGGTCACACCAGAAATCTTCAAGAAAGAATATGCGAATATTTTTGACTCTAATGAGCGTTGGAATGCGATCGAAACAACAGACGAACCTTTATATGAATGGGATCATGACTCAACCTATATTCAAAACCCACCATTCTTTGAAGATTTATCACGTGATCCAGACGAAGTTAAACCGTTAAATGATTTGCGCGTGATTGGTAAGTTCGGTGATTCGGTCACCACAGACCATATTTCACCTGCGGGTGCTATCGCTAAAGATATGCCAGCCGGCCGTTACCTCCAAAAAAATGGGGTAACTCCGCGTCAGTTTAACTCTTATGGTTCTCGTCGTGGTAACCACGAAGTGATGATGCGTGGAACGTTTGCTAATATTCGTATTAAAAACATGTTAGCTCCAGGTACAGAAGGAGGATTTACCACTTACTGGCCAAAAGAAAAAGTGATGCCGATTTATGATGCCGCGATGAAATATCAAGAACAAGGCACAGGATTAGCTATTTTAGCTGGCAATGATTATGGTATGGGCTCGTCTCGTGACTGGGCGGCTAAAGGTACCAACTTGTTAGGTATAAAGACAGTCATTGCGAAAAGTTATGAACGGATTCACCGTAGTAATCTTGTGATGATGGGTGTTTTACCACTTCAATTTACTGACGGAGAAGATGCCGATACACTTGGACTAACAGGTCGAGAAGCGATTTCCGTTGCGATTGATGAATCGGTCACACCGAATCAAATAGTCAAAGTAACGGCTACAGCTGAAGATGGTACAGTAACAACGTTTGATGCGATTGCCCGTTTTGATGGTGACGTTGAAATCGACTACTATCGTCACGGTGGTATCTTACAAATGGTTCTTAGAAATAAACTCGAGCAAACAGAAGCTTAATTTTAAAAAAGTCACCCAACCATTGGGTGACTTTTTGTCTGCCATTTTACAATCAGTGTGTCCCATGATGACCAGCTAAACGACAGCGTGAAAGTCTAAAGGATATTTGGCTTACCACAGGCAATCAGCAAAGTCATCAAATCGGCAAAATTATGTTAAACTGATAAAAGAGATCATAAGGGGATGAGAGAATGACAAACCATTTAATATTTTCAAAAATAAATGAATCCACGTTATTGAATTGGACAGATATAAACCAACCACCACCATACAGAGAAATTGACTGTTTACGGGCAATTGATCAATACCGGGCGGAACCAGAAAAGCTGTCGGATACAGCCGTCAGTGCACTGCATGCGATGCTTGTCTATCATCGCTTGATGCGCCATCATGATGTTGACCACTTATCAGATAAGTTACTTGCGCTCGCAAAAGAATATGATGCCGACTTTCCGATGATTGACACCCTCGCTCAAATCAAACAATTTTACCGGGTGTTTCAAGATATTAAAACGTTAGATGTTGACGGGTTTTCGATGCGGGAAACAGATTTTGATCAGTTAAAACTGAAAAAGATGACCGAATTAAAAGAAGAGATTAATCGGTTCTTTGAACTCACGCGGCATGTGTCAATTTATACAAGTAGTAAAAGTCACCCGCTGTACCACATCTTTAAAGAGCTAAAAGAAGCCCTTGTTGAGTTAGAAAGTGATTTAGACGACGGGATTCATCTAATTGAAAACCGAAGAACCGGTGTTCAAACGAGTAAGATTAATCAATCGGTGCGACAAATCGTTCAACTCATAGAAGATTTTAATGCGGCCTTTCCATCGATTTTTAATTCAGAGGTGAAACAATCACCGCTTGAGAAGCTTGAATCAATGGTCGGTTTGGAGCATGTGAAGCGTTATATGCGCCAATATTATCACTATTTAAAGTATCAACAAGACCGAAAATCAATTGGTTTTCAAATGATTGATGAACCAGGACTGCATATGATTATTACGGGAAATCCAGGGACGGGTAAAACGACGATCGCCCGCCTCCTCGCAGAAATTTATCATGAGCTTGGATTACTCGAAACTAAGAAAGTCATTGAAGTGAATCGCTCACATTTAGTCGGATCGTTTGTCGGACAGAGCGAAGAAAATACGATGGCTTATATCAGAGAAGCGGTCGGTGGGGTGTTATTCATTGATGAAGCTTATAGCTTACACCGACAAGACCAAAGTGGCAGTGATTACGGACAAGCGGTGATTGATACAATCGTATCAGCCATGACAAGCGGAGAGTATGCCGGCAAATTTGCCGTCATCTTAGCTGGTTACCCTGAAGAAATGCGCCAATTTTTATGGGCGAATCCAGCCTTAGAAGCCGTTTTCCTGAACAGAACTTTATTCAATTACCCGACTTTAAAATCAGTGAGTTGTTAGAAATTGCAGAAGAAGTGGCGTTACAGAATGATTACTTCTTTACCGAAACAGCTCTTAATGGCTTTTATGGACTAATTGAGCGCGCAAAAGTTGATGATTCTTTTGGGAACGCTCGAACGGTTCGCGACCTTGTTATGAAAGCGATCTTTAAAAAAGGCGCGTCCATCTCGGTCGATGACCAAGATGATTGGCTCGACCATATGCATATTGAATCAAAGGATTTAGCGGTCATGGATGACGACCAGGACGAAAGTGATCCAATGGAGCAATTAGAAAACTTGATTGGGTTATCTAATGTAAAAGATGAAGTGAAGAAACTATCATCGTTTGTGAAGATCCAACAAACGAGAAAAAATCAAGGTTTGCCTTCTGTACCGATTCAACTCCATGCGGTATTCTCTGGCAACCCAGGAACAGGAAAGACAACGGTGGCTAAAATTTATTCAAAACTATTAAAAGAGCGCGGCTTACTGAAGCGTGGCCATTTTATTTTAGCTTCAAGAAGTGACCTTGTCGCTGGTTACGTTGGCCAAACGGCTATCAAGACAAAAAATAAAATCCGTGAAGCACTCGGTGGCGTCCTGTTTATTGATGAAGCATATAGCCTTTACCGCGGCGAGAATGATTTTGGTAAGGAAGCGATTGATACACTCGTAGATGAAATGACAAAACATAACGAAAATCTTGTCGTTATTTTAGCAGGATATAAACAAGATATGAAACGTTTTATTGACAGTAATCCGGGCTTAAGCTCACGATTTAAAAAGTATTTTGACTTCCAAGATTATTCTGGTACAGAGCTACTCGATATTGCCTGCTTCCATATCGGTCGCTATCATTATCAAGTCAATGATGGGGTTAAAGACTACCTGCTTGAACAATTCTCAAAACAAGCAGTCAAAGGCAACGCCCGCTTTGTTGTCAATCTTGTCGAAGAAGCAATCCAATTCCAAGCCCTGCGTCTAGCTGAGGCAGATGACTTAACGGAAACATTTACTGATTTATCTGTCCAAGATTTTAAAAATGCGTGGGAACAAGTAAAAGGGAGTGCAGATGAGTGAAAAAGGTAACGGAGAAAATTAATGTACGCTATCAAGAAACAGACCAAATGGGGGTTGTTTATCATGCAAATTATTTGGTTTGGTTTGAAATTGGTCGGACCGCTTTTGTTGAATCATTAGGCTTTAATTATCATGACATGGAAAAAGAGGGTGTGGTATCGCCTGTCACCCATATTGAAGCGGATTATAAACGACCCGCTAAATACGGTGAGCCATGTTATGTGACAACTTGGGTGGAAAGTTATGATGGTCTTAGAACACGTTATGGTTATGAAGTCACTAATCATAATGATGAGTTATTAGTCACAGGTTTTAGTGATCACGTGATTGTCAAACAAGATAGTTTCCGTCCGATTTCAGTCAGACGACGATTCCCCGATTGGCATGCGGCTTATATAGAGGCGATGACATAATCATGGCTTTTGGTATTACACGAAAAGAACTGAAACAATGGCAAGAACAAGTCGCACGGGGAGAGATTGCTTTTTTAACACATTACTGGCAGGATCATCGATTTAAAGACGCCACATCCGTCACAAAAGTTGGTTCAAATGACTTAAACAAATTGAAGCAATGGGGAGCCCAGTACGGTTTACACCCCGATTGGATTGATCATAAAGAAGACTACCCTCATTTTGATTTGTTTCCACCGTTTCAAAAAGAGATTCTTGAAAAAGAAGGTCACATTGATCAGGTTAAACGATTTAATTTATAACTAACAATAAGCAGGTAAAGGCGGAGGTCCGCTTACCTGCTTATTTTTTGTCGTATCGGTAAGTAGTGTGATCTGATCGATACGAGACATTTGACAGATTTACCGTAGCTTAGTTATAAAAGTGCGGAATTGTGATAATACCTACCTTTACATCAGGTTTCACGGCATTACATATGAAACTTAAAAATTGAAGAATGGTTGATCTATTGGTTGGTTTCCAGCTGAAAAAAGGGAGTGGCTTAACCGATTTTTTATACAGAAAAATAAAAAATACATGAAAGGTTAGCCCTAAAATCAAATAAGGTTGAGTATCACGATAAATAGATGCTTGAAACGGGTTTGAATTTCGATAATAACCGATATTTATTGACTTGATAGGGCGGGCAAATCGCTATATGCTGTAGTTATCTAATTAGACAAGAACCCTCTCGCTGTTGACAGTATGAAGGACATTAAGAAAAAGTGACAAGGTATTAGAAGTAAACGATAGCGAAAGTAGGTGGCAAACATTCACGTTCAAAATCCACACGATAAACTCTTTAAAGAAACATTTCGGCATACGGATGTGACAAAAGATTTCGTGACGTATTATTTACCGGCTCATATTGTTGAACAGATTGATGTCAACACAATAGAGCCGCAGAAAGACAGCTTTATCACTAAAGATTTAGAGGAAGTTTTTTCTGATCTATTGTTTAAAGTTAATATTCATAATGAAGAAGGGTATTTGTATCTATTGTTTGAACATAAAAGCTATCAAAGTCCAAACATCGCCGTTCAGTTACTGAAGTATATGGTGAAGATTTGGGATAGACAACAC
>NZ_BAXD01000040.1:0-20547 GCF_001310395.1 Halolactibacillus sp. JCM 19043 | reverse complement strand
GTATGGGAAGCCGATAGCATGGTCACTTGAGGATCATGGTGACTACTACATCGTTAAATGCTTAATTGATGTACCGCCTGCACCCTACCTGAATACCTCAACATCAACGGGTATGATTGGGGTTGATCTGAATGTGAATCATATCGCTGTCGCCAATGTCAATGCCATAGGTCAATGTGTGGATGCCTTTACCCTCCCGTTTAACTTAGAGGGTAAAACCAGTGGACAGCAGGCGAAAATAATAGAAGCAGAGGTTATTGCCCTGGTTGACTATGCTGTTAAACAGCATAAACCACTCGCCATCGAAAAATTGGATACGACGCGGTCCAAAGTGTCGCGTCCCTATGGAAACAAAAAAGCTAATCGACGAATGAGTCAGTTTGCTTATCAAAAGATGATTCTAGCAATCAAGTCAAGAGCTGAAAAAATGGGGGTTGCTGTCTACGTTGTTAACCCTGCTTATACCAGTCAAATTGGCAAGATGAAATATATGAAGCGATCGGTGTGTCCATTCACATGGCAGCCGCTTATGTCATTGCCCGACGGGCAATGGGATTTAAAGAAAAACTCCCACCGATATTGTATTCACTTGTTCCAGAGCAGAAACAAGGTCTACATCATTGGGCGCAATGGGCGTATATGACGCGTACCCTGTCTTTTGTTAGAACACATGCGTTCTACCAGACAGAACGATTCGACCAAAGCAAGTTGTGTTCCTGGGACACACTATTTCCCCAACATGCTTTAACAGATGTTGAGAAAATAGGTTTACGACGGTTGGAGAGTAGAAAAACCTATGCTTAGTTGAATGAGCATGGGTCGCCTTTAGGGTGTCCTTATGGAATCCCCTTCCTCAAACATTCGTGAGAATGTTAGGTGGGGGTAGTTCAACATGAAATGAGTGAATCTAAAAAAGAAATAGACTTTAAGAATGGAGATAAGCCTATGCCAAGAATTAATGAGATAATTGAGCAACTAAAGTTAACCCCACATCCAGAAGGGGGCTTTTACGCGTCAAGTTTTACCGGTGATCAATTAGCCACAAGTGACTACCCGCACTATACGAGTATCTATTTTTTACTCCGAGAAGGCGATAAGTCTCACTTTCACCAACTAATATCAGATGAATTATGGTATTTCCATGAAGGCGACGCGCTTACGATTCATATGATTGAACCAGACGGGACGTATCGAACCGAACAACTCGGTCTTGATTTATCAAAAGGAGAACGTCCTCAAGTGCTCGTGAAAAAGGGGACGATTTTTGGTTCAACAGTCAACGGTAAATACGGTTTGGTTGGTTGTATGGTCAGCCCTGGTTTTCGTTTTGAAGACTTTAAATTATTCAAAAAGCAAGAACTTGTCGAACAATTTCCAGAACATCAAGCGATTATAAAGCATCTAACGATGGATTGATATAAATAGAAAGGACGGTAGCGAGGCTTTTATCCTCACTACCGTCTTTTCATGGTTCAACGCTATAATCATTTATGATGGCGTCGAATGATAATCCGTTAAATCGAGCACAGTCGAATGTCCAGTTAAAAAGTAAGCGACTTCCCGCCCGATGACCGGAGCGGCCGTTAGGCAGATGAACCAAGACCATTCACAACGAAAAGCTCGCCACTTGGACCAATATACGGCAAGTTATGATCAGTCAAAGGTCTGAGGCCAATCGATGATCGTCCTTTCGTCAGTGATGTTGCCTTTAAATAGCGTTTTACTTGAGTAAATAAATAGTCTCTCGCTGTTTCTGATTCTTGAATGTCAAAAGACGTCGTATCTTCGTGTGTGGTACCAATCATGTAGTGACGCGCAGAGGTAGGTACAATATACATCGGACCCAGTCCCATCACAACGGGCGACACAGTGGGTTGTAAATCTTCTGCTAAGGCGACTTCAAGTAATTCAGCCCGTTGATGTCTCACTTCTGGGTGAGAAGCATATTCATGTGACCACGCACCAGCTGTGTAAATAATCTGTCCATCCAACGTATGTGGATTGATCGTGTCTTTGACCCATTCACCACCGAGCTTAATAATGGCTTGTTTTAATGCGCTCAGTAATGATGCGCCATCTACTTGTGCTCCACCTTCAACAAAAACAGCCGGAAAATCCGTCGTAAGGCTAGGATGATAGCCTAATAGCTCTTCACTTGATAGTTTTAATACCTGACCCATTTCAGGGGCATCAATTTGTTTACCTTTAATACGTTCATAGGCGAGTGCTTGAATATGATCATCTTTAAATAAACAAAGGGCACCGTTTTGCCTAAACCCCGTTGATTGATTTGTAAGTTTTTCTAATTCCTCAATAAAGTCCGGGTAGTATTTGGCACCTTCTTTTACGAGTCGGTACCATTTTTTATTCCGGCGCTGACTTGTCCAAGGGCAAATAATCCCGGCAGAAGCGTTCGTTGCTTGTCCGTTATCTTCACGGTCGTATATAATAACGTGTTGGTTAAGTTTAAGTAAATGATAGGCGATGCTTGCACCAGCAATACCAGCACCGACAATATGGAATGTTTTCATGTTGTTCCCTCGTTTCTTTTTTTAAATGACTAGAGATCATCATATAATTAGGTATTTTGTCATATTTTTGTGTTAATAAAGTTAATTAATTTTTGGTGAAGTAGGTGAAATGTTGGGTGAATTGAGTTATAATGGAAACGATTGAGTCAAATTTAATGTTTTTTCAGAAAAATGTCATAATAGAAAGTGTTTTAAACGCGATCGGACCGGTTTTTTCGTGCAATGGTTACTAATCTAACATGAAAACCGAATCAAACAAGCAAAAAATGCTAATGTTAAAGGAGACGCGCCATGCTTTCCCACGACGAATTACATATTGATTTAAAAGTTTGGATGAATAAAATACTTTCAATCTATTGGTTTATGATTGGTCTCGCTTTTATTGGTCAAATGTTAGGCTTTTTTACGAGTCAAGCTTATCAACTACATCCACCAGTAGAATTTTTAGTGACAAAAGTGCTCGTGCCGAGCGGGGTACAAGTGGTATTAATTGTTATTGTGCAATATTTAGTCAAAAGTAGAGGTTTATATAAGCCGAAAATGTTGACGATATTCGGCACGATTACAGCTTGGGTAACGACTTATACACACGCCAGTGTTCCAGGTTTACAAGTGTTGTTCGTGATCCTACTTGCTGTTAACCTTATTTACTTTAATAAAAATGAATTACGCTTTAGTTTTATCGCAAATTTAATCGCACTCACTTCGCTGTATGTTATTCCTGAAGTGAGAGACGCAGCAAATGCGTTTGAACGCTTTGCTTATCTATTTATGCTCGTTGCCGCTTACCAAGTGTTTACGCTCGTTTTAGACCGTGGCACCGATATACTGGACGTATTAAAGCGTTCTAATGAACAAGAACGTTCACTGATGGTGCGTAGTGCGATGATGGAGCGATTAACAAAAGTAGACCCGTTAACAGAGTTGTATAATCACCGTACATTCTATGAATATTTAGATTTTCTTTATGATCAAAGCATTCACTACAATATGCCGCTGCAACTGGCGATCATTGATATCGATAACTTTAAAAAGATTAACGACGAGTTTGGTCATGATGTTGGGGATATTATTTTAAAACGTGTCGCTAGAGTGATTGAAGACAGTGTCACTGAAAATGAGATTGTATCGAGATACGGTGGTGAGGAATTTGCCGTCCTTATCACAAGTAAATCAATCAATGACGGGTATGAATTGATTGAATCCATTCGCAAGAAGATTGCTCATCTTGAAAACGATGAAATTAATCGTGCGATTACTGTCAGTATCGGTTTTCAACCGTTATCTAAAGACTTATCACAGACACAGTTCTTCAAACGGGCGGATGAATTACTCTATCAAGCAAAACAGAACGGCAAGAATCAAGTGGCTGTGTCCATCTAAAAGTAGCCTCTCTAAGGGCTGCTTTTTTTGTTGCCCGTCGCCAAGCGGGAAAAAAGATGATATGATAGACGTGCTAAAGTGACTTAAAGCTAGGAGGAAATCAAGTGAGCAAAAAACTATATGAAACAACGATTGATTATGTCGATAAAAAAGGATCTGGACGCGCGGTCGTTTGGCGTGATACTGGACAAGTGAACCCAAAAAAACTTAAATTAACGATTCCCCAAACCATTCCAAATGAGAAAGTTGAAGTACATGTTGATGGTGAAGGAAAACGTTGGATCAAAACAGATTACACGAAAATATTAGAGTCATCCGCTGAACGAGTGACACCTGATTGTCCACATTTTGATTTGTGTGGTGGCTGTGTGTGGCAACACTGGTCATACGATGGTCAATTAAAAGAAAAAACACGTTATGTGAAAGAGATGGTAAAAAATAATGGTTTTGACCCGGTGCTTGTAGAAGAAACGATTGGCGTGAAAGGTGAGCCCTATCGTTACCGCAATAAAATGGAATTTACGTTTTCAAAAGAGGGCCATTTAGGTCTTCATGAACAAGGTAACTGGAGAAAAATTATTCCGTTAGAAACCTGCCTTATTGCCGGTAAGGAAATGGTTGATTATGCGATGGAAGTCCAACAGTGGGCGAATGATTTTCACTTATCAGGCTATGATAAAGATGAACATAGCGGCCTACTCAGACACTTAATGGTTCGACAATCGTTTTATACTGGTGAAGTGATGCTCGGTCTATTTGCATCGGAAGCACCCACTGGCGAACTAGAAGAGGCAAAAGCGGCGCTGATTGAACGTGTTGAAGCTAATTGCCCGAATGTGAAAAGTTTGATGTGGTTTGAGAATAAAGACTGGGGCGACCGCACGCAAGCAGAAGAGCAATATATCTTAAGTGGACGTGACTTCATTTATGATGAAATGTTTGGTTTTAAATACCGTTTATGGTTTGATACGTTCTTCCAAACGAATCCTAAGCAAGCAGAAACGTTAGTCAATTTAGCGATTGAGATGGCCCAACCAAAACCAACAGAAAAGATGATTGATCTCTTTTGTGGTGTTGGCACATTTTCACTGCCATTCGCCGAAAAAGTGGGTGAATTAGCTGGGATTGAAATTGTGGAAACATCGATTGAATCAGCTAAACGCAATGCACTAGATAACGCTATTCATAATACGACGTTTCTTGCAAAAGATGCCCGACACGGGATTGATCAAATATTAGAATCCTTTGGTATTCCGGAACTACTTTTATTAGACCCACCTCGCTCGGGTGCGGGGGGTAAAGTGATGCGACGCATTGGACGCGCAAAACCAGAACGGATTGTGTATGTCTCATGTAACCCAGAAACATTTGCATCAGACATTACGGAACTTGTCCCATTTGGTTATGAATTACAAAAAGTTCAGCCTGTCGACATGTTTCCGCACACGCCTCATGTTGAAACTGTCGCGTTGTTGACAAGAATATAGATTTATAAGCTCTTGAATATATCGGATTTACGATGTTTTTAGGTCGTATAATACTGGGTGTTGGTGAAGGGATTTTTAGTGTGGCAGAGATTGCTCACTAAAATCATTCACTAGCACTTTTTTTTCTGGTTAATTTAAAAAACAAGTGAGTTTCCCTGTGGGATTGAGGTCGACCAAAACTAATCCTTAGGAGAGAACTCACTTGTCTAAATCTCATACTGGGATGTCGTGGTATCCCAACACAAGATTAGCGGCTCTCATTCCCGAAATAACAGCCCCTTCCATCGTGGCAAAAAAGGGTTGACGAGTATAGTCACCTGCTAGAATCAGTCCATTAATCTGAGTTACTTGTTCCGGTCGCATCCAATCATGATGAGGTGACAAACTGTGGAAATCTTCTGGATGCTTTACAATACGGTAATCGGTTAAGTTCGATGCTAAATTCATTCCTAGTTTTTTTGCTCCTTAATAATGATTTGACAAATAGCCTCGTCTGCCATATCAAGAAACTTCTCAGGAGGTGTTAAAATAATTGAGAGCCTACCAGGTACATGCGTAAATGTTGATCGCGACTGCTCGGCAAAACTTGCCAGAGCTGTTAATGGACCAAAGGTCGTTCGGTCATAAGGAAGGACTGGTTCTGAAAATTCCATTTGAATCGTGATGGCTGGCATAGTAGGTAGTTTTAACATGTGTTCAAATGCCGGATTGTTAGAAAAGTGTTGACCGATGATTGATTTGGCGCCACCGAGATTCGTTGCGAGAACAACACTTGTTGATTCAAACTTTTTTCCGTCCTCTAACACGACACCGCAAACACGTTCATGATCGAGAATTAAATGATTCACGCATGTGCTTGTTTTTATTATCCCACCATTTTTTTCTATCGCTCTTGCTATTGGGTTTGCTAAAAGCTCTGTCATACCACCTAAATAGGCCCCAACTCTCATTTTATAAAAGTAAGGCATAGCAGGGAAAAATAATCCGAAAAACACTTTTGCTGAATAACGCTCTGGTGGTAAGAAAAAAATACCTGTACTTAAAGGGATAAGCATATAGTTAAGCGCATTTTCGGTCACGTTGTATCGCTCAGCATACTCTCTCACACTGTACTGATCAAGCGCTTCAGGGTTTTTAATATATCGCCAAAATCCGGTGACGAAAAAAGGCATCAAAGAAAATTTATCTTGAAACTCTATAGCATGATTATTACCTAGAAGACCCTTTATCATAGCCGTCGGATGATATACGGGTGATAGGCCAAGGATAATCGGTTGTCTACCATGTATTAAAATATCAATTTTTTCTTCCCATTGCACAATGTCATTTATATTTACACCAACCTTTTTTAAGATAGAAGGCAAGGCTTTGTAATACCCAATATGACGATGAAGACCTGATTCGACAAGCATCCCTTTCTCTTCCCAAGAGGCTGTACGGCCACCTATTACTTTTTCTTTCTCAACGACTAATACGGACAGGCCTCTTTCACTTAACTCAAATGCGGTTGTTAATCCTGCTAAACCGGCACCAACGATTATCGTATCGTAACGTTCCATTTTTTAATCCATCCTTTTGTAATATCATATGTGATTTACTTCAGTTATTAGTATGCACCAAAAAGCCTATGTGGTTAGTGTGTTTATAGATTCGCTTTAAGTATTGCCTTAACAATTAAGAAGTACTCCTTTTAAAGTTTAAAAGTACAAAAGATTTTCTTGTTACCTCACTTATATGATGGATCATATCCCTTGTGATTAAGCATTAACCTCACATTTATATGTCATGATAGCGGCTATGAACACGACAGTTAATCCCACTTAACTTTTCCTCGAGCTACGAAAGAGAATTCGAGGGTAATTAGTCGTGGCTTTAAAACGGACAATTTTCCATTGGTATAAAACGGTTTTTATCCTGCAAAGCGCATTTGATTAATATCAGCCAATATTCTATACTTTAGCTTAAGAGAAAAGGAAGAACGAATCATTTAGGTTGGAACAGCTAGTTTAAACTATCAACGCGTACAATAATTGTGAATATTTAGTTGTATGTAGACCTAACGAATAAAAACTTAGGGGTGACTTAGTGAAAAAGGAAAACATTATCGAGGAATATTTCGAGTATCGAGACAAGATTGGGGATAGAACAGGGCTCTACAGAATGGTTGCTAAGAAGTATAGTATAACAAGTGCACTGTATCCAGGAAGCCATATTGATATTGCCCCATCTTTAGTCATACCTCAAGTAAGGTATGTTGATAACTTCAGAGGCGCGATTAAATTCTTTACTAACATTGATAAGATAAAAAAACATATCGATGAGAATTCAGAGTATGAGGAAGCTTGTGACATTGCTTTTATAGGTCAAGACTATACTGGGGAACTAAATATTGCCCCTGTTGATTTGATTATTTCTCAATTCGCCGGTTTTGTTGGACAAGCAACGAAGAAGTATTTAAAGACCGGCGGCATTTTACTCTGCAATGATAGCCATGGCGATGCTACTTTAGCTAAATTTGATCAAGATTTTGCATTCATTGGTGTTGTAGGTACGCATCATCGTATCATCAATACTAAGTTAAATGATTATTTTGTATTACCAAGAAACAAAGAGGTTGATTTAACAAAAGTGAAAGAGAAGATGAAAGGGCCAACGTATGCGTTAACAGCTGAAAACTATATCTTTCGTAAAATTAGATAACATATAATTAGCTGACCAATAAGACTTTTTAATGGTATTACCATAACTTAAAATAAAGCGCTAAATTATTAAAAAGGACGTGTTGATGATGAAATATGCAGGGTCATGCCTTTGTGGTGCCGTTACGTTTGAAATAGTTGGAGAATTTGAAGATTTTTATCTGTGCCATTGTGGGCGATGTCGGAAAGATACTGGTTCGGCTCATGCAGCAAATCTATTTTCTTCTACAGCTGAGTTAAGATGGTTGTCGGGTCAGGAAGAATGTAAAACGTTTAATTTTCGCGGGGAAGGGCACATAAAAAGTTTTTGTATCAATTGTGGATCAGCCTTACCAAACATACAGATGGATGGGACATTGTTAGTTGTTCCTGCAGGAAGTATTGATAGTGATATCAACATTAAGCCGCATGGACACATCTATTGTGCAAACAAAGCAAATTGGGATAACGAGCTTGAAAAAGCACCTAGGTTTGATGAACTTCCAAATGGATAAAACCGAAGAGCTCTCGTTAAATAAATTATTTCATTAGTTTTACTTAGAGTAAAAAACAGAGGCAAACTACATAAAACTTACGTTACTGTTATCCTGTCTCCATATAAGTGAGGCATCTTCTAAACAATGATAAGTAGATACTTTTGTTTTTAAAGTGAGAGTCACACTCTTCTATAGTAAGCTAGAAAATAGACACCATTGTTGTTACGCGATTAATAACTAGTATGGTTACTGCTTTAAAACGTGCGAATCAGTGGCAAAATCAATCAACTAATGTAACCGCTTACTGAGATGAGCAATCTACATAACCTTGTCTAGTAGTTAACAATTAATAATAGAGCGATGGTGAAGAAAGAAGGTGTGTTGTTATGGAATATCATGTATCAATCAAAGGTAATGATCAAACATTAGGAAACGCTGACCAACCGTTTCGAACAATCTCTCGAGCAGCGGCACTTGCGGTGGCTGGAGATACCGTTATTGTCCATAAAGGTATCTACCGAGAGTGGGTAAATCCTTTAAACGGAGGAACGAAAGACCACCGAATTGTGTATAAGTCAGCTGGTGATGGTGAAGTCGTGATTACTGGTGCTGAGCGTATCACAGATTGGACGTCTATTGGAGACAATGTGTGGGTGACTGAAGTCCCGAACGCCATTTTTTCTGTGCGTCATCCGTATGACGTTGAGTTAGGCGGCGACTGGTTGTTTGATGGGGAGTTGAACGTCCATCTCGGGGATGTCTATTTAGACCATAAATCGTTATACGAAACAGATAGCCTCTTAAAAGTAAGACGTCCTGAGGTTTGGCCTGATGCCAGATATACCGAAGGTTCACTGTTAAAATGGTACGCGGAAGTTGGACCATCAACGACAAAAATCTGGCGAATTTCGGTGATAAAGATCCGAGAATTGAAAATGTTGAAATTAACGTCAGACCCTACTGCTTCTGGCCAGAACAACCAGGCCGTGATTACATTACCGTCAGTGGCTTTACGCTTCGTCAAGCTTCACCACAATGGCTCCGCCTACTGATTATCAAGAGGGGTTAATTGGTCCCCATTGGAGCAAAGGATGGATCATTGAAAATAATCACATCAGTGAATCAAAAAGTGTTGGTATTAGTTTAGGAACTCGTGTGGGAACAGGACACAAAAAGATCCGAAACAAGCATAATAAAGGTGGTACACAACGGGAACAAGAGGTCATCTTTCAAGCCTTACGTGATGGCTGGCATAAAGATCAGGTTGGTAGTCACATCGTTCGCGGTAATGTCATTCATGATTGTGAACAAGCCGGGATCGTTGGACATATGGGCGCAGCTTTTAGTCAGATTTATCAAAACAAGATTTACAACATCCATCACAAGCGGTTAAGACATGGCGCTGAAGTCGCGGGGATTAAGCTACATGCGGCATTAGATACACAGATAAGTGAAAACAACATTCACGGGTGTTATCGTGGTCTTTGGCTTGACTGGCAGGCTCAAGGAACCCGAATCAGTCGAAACGTCTTTTTTGAGAATGTATCCGAGGACTTGTTTGTTGAAGTATGTCACGGCCCTTATCTCGTCGACCATAATTTGTTTCTTTCACCGATGAATTTTAGAAATATGGCACAAGGTGGCGCTTTTATTCATAATCTTTTCGCGGGTAGATTCGTTGTTCAATCTGAACTGACACGTACAACGCCTTATCACTTTCCGCACAATACAATGATTGCTGGTTATTCTAATATTACAGGAGGAGATGATCGTTACTACAACAATGTCTTTTTAGGTGACGGGGATGACACAACAGAACCAGTACCGATTACATTCTTTGAACACTTGCCACTAAAGCCGCGGGAAGAAGAACGTGATGCGAACGGAAAAGTTGTAATGGATGGTGTACCAGATGACGCCATTTGTTATTTACATCCCGTAGGTTTGGGTAGCTATAATTCTCATCCAAACCAGAAGGATAAACCGTGGTGGGAATATTCGAAAGAGGAGCTTGATGACTCGGGGATGAAAAGAAAGCCATTACTCTTGGCAATGCCGTGCTTCCAGTTGCTCTTTCAGGTAACCTCTATCTAAATAAAGCCGTGCCGAGTAAACATGATTCTGAGGCGAAAAAATCTACTCAGAAGGTGATGGATATGACAATAGATGCGCTAAAAGGTGAGGTGACGCTTCACATATTAGAATCACAATTACTCCAAGATATCTCTAACACAGTAATAACGACAGATTTTCTTGGAAAGACTTATCACGCCCATATGGCCTTTGAACAACCAGATGGGCAAGCACTCCAACTTGATACGGACTTTTTTGGTCTGAAGCGACCAGAGGTTAATCTTACACCTGGGCCCTTTGAAACATCAGAAAACGGCGTGTTAAATGTGGTTATTAAGTTTTAAAAATGTCTGTAATCAACGATTAAAAAACAAATAAAACGCCCGCTTATTCAAATACTTAACTTGAGTAAGTGGGCGTTTTATATGACCAGAGTTAAGCTTTACTAAAGCTGTGTGCCTAAAGTTCTTTTGTCTTAAATACCATCTTTCCAGCTTGCGCAGTAAACATGTCGGGTTAAAAAAAGTTATTTCTAATCATAAATGTGGCTTTTTGTATTTTCAATATAGGTTAAGTCATGTATCATTTACATTATCAGCCTCCGGTTTTTACATAGGTAAGATACAGATCATTAATTACAAGATATTATTATAAGAATATACCATAACTTTAATATATTCATACAAATTTTGATTGCTTGAAGTAACTGAAGACATTGGAGGATAAAGATGAAATATAAAACATATATGCAGGAAGTGGATAAACAATTATTTCGGATGTCTGAGACAGAAAAAACAGCTTGGATACGTCAGTTAGCTCGAACGACTAAAGAGCATAACCGTGCGGCATTTTTAGATGGTCTAAAGGAGAAAAAACCAGATGATTTAACTGATATCGACTTAAAAACAATCGAATCCTGGTGCCGTCAAGTAAAAACAGGTAAGGTTTACCTTGAACGCGAATTATCAGAAGAGGTTGGCAGTTATTACTGGGACAATGATAGCTATGATTACTTTGATGAATCTGGTATGACGTCGATTTAGAAGAAGCTGTTTTGGATGAGATATTATCGGTAGAGCTCGCTGATTTGATTTTACATGCTGTCTATGCGACCTATCAGACGGAGAAAGGCACAACAGAGCACGTATGATTTATGACTATCTGACACGTGATTATATGCAACCCATTAACTTAGAAGCAGTGTTTCGTATCGGTCCTGAAGAACATACAGGTATTTCAGACTTTATCGAAGAATGGCGGCAGTTTCTTTTAGATACAACTGGCGATCAAGCAGCTACACTACTATTAGAAGCCTGCCTATATCAAGATGACTTAGATCATCTTGTTGAGACAGCTCATGTTGGTTATAAACAGCACCCGATATTGTATCTCAATGCATGCGCTCAGTTACTTGAAAGAGAGGCATTTTCGATGTGCGAAACAGTGGATTATCCGCACTAAACGTCTTACCAGAAAACTTAATTATTCGAGGGGAAATCGCCAATCTGACCCGAGCTGCAGCAGCGAAGCTAGCCCATCAAGATATTGTCGATCAATGTTATAAGGCCGCGTTCCAATCAGAGTCGACGTTAACGAACTTTTTTAATCTGTGTCACTTACCAGAAAGTAAGGAAAATATTCAAGCCGTCGCGACTTATGTTACGCAGTTACCTGAACAGGAGGTGTTTGACCGAGACAACAATCACCAGCAATGGAAAACGAATGATCTCTCCCAGAAAAATAAAGACATTCTGCACTTTTTTAGTGGAAATTTGATGATATATATGAACAGTGTCAAACAGACAAGGAGCCTTTAGGTGGGGTCATGACTTAAAGGAGGTTGTTGTACCTCTGTTCATTCTCTTGTTGAATCAAGATAATAACCTGTCTAAAGTCCAACAGTTACTTAGCTCTCGAATCATTTACCAGTTAGAGTATAAGGATACGGCCGAAAACTTTTTAGCTGATGTCGCATTATGGAAACATCACGTTACGATAGAAAAAGAAGCGGTTAATCGCTATATATCATGGCTTAAAGAAGAAGTAGATAAAAAGACAGAAACGATTGTTGGTGAGGGTCATAGAAAAAGCTATGATAAAGCCGCATTACTGATTGCAGCGCTTGCTGAGACACTAGTTTCGCATGGATTAATCAATAGTAAAGACACGTTACTTGATCATTATAAACAGGTCCATTCACGAAAAACCGCATTTAAAAGAGAATGTGACGCACTAAAATGAATAAGAGAGGCTGATTTAATTTGATGAATAGATTTAGTAGACTTGAAAAGCAATCAGAGAATAAACCATCCGACTACATTTAGCCCTTACAGATGAAGCGCTTTCTAATGACCAAAAGGTTATGATGAAACGCTACGGTGAATCTTTAACAGGAGAAACAATCACACGCGACATAGTCATTCCGTCTGATATGCCTTTGCATCATTTGCATTATGCTATCCAAAAACTGTTCGGCTTTCAGAATTCACATTTGCGAAGCTTTTACTTACCTGAAGAGGTGTACAGTAAGCTTACAAACAATACGGTAAAAGGATGGTCTGAGTTAGTCGGCGTACTGTTTCAGCCACCATCAGAATTCGAAAGAGATTTGTTTTGGGATGATGATTACAAGCGAGGTAGCATTAACACATGGCTAAAGAAAAAATACACCGGACCTTATCACTATCACGGGTTATTAGAAATCCCAGAAGTCGCAAAGCGTGATGTCGAAGCATTACTCGAGCGCTTTAAGCTATTGAGAGTATATGAGTCACCAGAAGATTGTGTTGGTACACTGAAGCCTATTATTGATCTGACTTTGGAAGAAATGGCGGATGACCTTTATATCGAAGCAGGAACTGAAAGTTTGCTCGAGCGATTAGAAGTGAGACAGGTCCTTGCGGCACAAGGTGAACCATTATCTGATAGGAACGTATTTCCTGTCACTCATAAGCTCATCTACAATTATGATTTTGGTGATGATTGGATTGTTGAAATTACCAAAGTTGATGGTTTTGATGACCTACTAAGTCAACACGCCATCAGTTGGTTTGAAATCGATCAAGCAAAAGAAATAGTGATCGATCAGCACAGGCCTGTCTGTTTACACAAACAAGGGTTATCGGTACTTGATAATGTTGGCGGATTGAGTGGCTTTGCAAACTTTTTAAGGACAATCTATGAGGGGGAAGATAAAGAGGAAGTAAAAATGACACGGGCTTGGGCAAGAAGTCTCGGTTGGTCTGATAAGAAAATCGCAAACAACAAGATACTTTAGTAATAAAACGCATGCCCGTTTTAAAATGGGGGTTTCTGATGATAAAGGTGAGTGGTAACTAATATGCTTAAATCCCTCATGAGAATCATCATTATATGCTGTAAATGAAAGGAGATACTAACATGATGGTAATGGATACGTTGATTTTCTATTTGATTGCCTATGTCATTGTAACGATCATGGCAAGCATGCACTTTTTGTATAATTGGAAAGTGAAAAAGCAACAAGCCTTTGATTCCTCTTTAGGACTGCACGCACTAAAAGCGAATGCTACACAATTTGAAGCTTTTAAAACAACGAAGCCGTTTCACCCGCTATACAACGTGATGGTTTTTCCAATAGTCGGCGTTGTCATGATGGGGCAGTTTTCTATTTTCCCCACCCTGACTCAAAGTCTCGGAATAGGCGTCCTTTGGATTGTATACGGCTTGGTTTTGGACTTATTCTGTTGGGTGATTATACCTCACCCATGGCGATTAACGCTAAAGGACTTATTTGTAACTTATCAACCTTGGATCACTTTGGCATATATCAGCATCGGTTTGAGTCCACTCATCAGCATGGTATACCTATCATTATTCATGGCATAAAGAATAATGCAGTACTCACTGTTGTTTTTTAAGGGGTATTTCTCACTCATTTAATCTATCTCTCATACTAAATCATTATCTGTAAATATTTGATTCACTTTTAATAGTTAAAAAAGTCTTATTCAATTCAGAATATCACAGAAATGAATAAAATAATGATAATGCATTGTAAATTTAAATCGTAACTAAATTACCTATTTATGAGGAGGAGAAAATATCGGAAGAAACGATAAGAGAATTGAGTCTTTTGTTGTTGTATTTAACCTCTTGGGAGGAAGAAGGGCTACCAGAAGGATTTAAAAGAAGTTGGAAAGGGTATCCGTTTGAGGTGTTAGATGCATTATCAGCGGATGATTTAATTAGAGGGGGGCATCGTTCTAAATCGGTTTACCTAACTGAAAACGGTGTAAATGAAGCTAAACAGCTCATTAAAAAGTATTTAAATGACGATCAATATATTGATCGCTAATCAGGGGGATCATAATGTCAAAAAAGAAAAAACAATACGGGAAAAAACATCATCATAAAAATAGAGCAGACAACGATGATGTGATTGAGCAGGATGATGACTTTTACTTCATTGCTGGGGCGGTGTTCCATTTGGGGTAAGCTGGGATGAGGCAGAAAATGACGGTTTAATTGACCAGATACAGGGGAAGAGATAGAAGGAGAAGTGATTAAAGACAGAGATTTTCCCTTTTAAGGAGGTTAGACAATGTTTGGTTTAAAAGAGCTGATTGGACTTATTTTATCAGCTTTTTTTATCTTGCCAACGGTTGTGATTCTAAGAGAATTAGGCTATGTTTTAGCTGGCAAACTTGTTGGCGCAAAGAATGCGAGAATTACTTTAGGATCTGGCACACGTGTGTTTAAATGGAAAATGTTCGACTTTAGACGGCATTACCAGCTGTATAGTTGGTATTCGTATGATGAACTATCTAATCAAAAAAAATGGGCCTATGTGTTTTTATATAGTGCCCCTATATTAATCAATATTATTTTTGGGTTAGTTATTAATGCCTTGATTGCTAATGAGTTTATTGATACGTATGAAACATTTTGGAATCGGTTTGTATTTTACGCCTTTTACTACGTCTTATTTGATGCTTTACCGATGCGCACCGTTAATGGTAAGCCTAATAATGGACGAATCATCTTTGATATGGTGAAGCACGGCAAGCGGACGGACTTAAACAAAGAACGTTTTATCCCTGCGACAACGGAGGTGGAAGATGCTTATCAGAAGGAAATGGCAGAGATCGAAAAGATGTTAACTGAAAATGACGTTGATAAACAATAAAATAAACAATATTATTTTTGTTTACTTAAAAGGTAAACATTATTAGAAAACGTTTGTTTAACGTTCTTTTTTATGTTATGATAAATATATGAATAACATGAAAGGAAGTGCGCGGGATGGATTTAGAAAGTGTCTCAGTGGATGACTTAATTAAAGGTTATAAAGAAGATGACACAAGGCAGTCATACGTTTGTTTAACATGTGAGCAGGCCTTTGATAAACAAGAAGTTTTTCAGGTTGGTGAACGATGGTTTATGGCTGAGCGGGCAGTAGAGAAACATCTTGAAACGATGCATCCACATTATTTTGATACGCTACTTAAAGATCAAGCTAATTATAATAAGTTAACCGATAAGCAACAAACGGTACTAACGTATATGTATCAAGGCGCTTCAGATAAAACAATAGCCGATGCGTTAAGCATTACACCATCCACCGTTAGAAATCAGCGCTTCAGTTTGCGCGAAAAAGCAAAACAAGCCAAACACTTTTTATCCGTGTATGAACAAGCGCAGCGATCGGCTCAAAAAACGCCATCAGAAACAATGGTCTCTGTTCATAAACATGCGACAATGGTCGATGAACGTTATCACATCACGGAGAAAGAACGTGATCAAACGCTTCAAACAGCTTTTCTCTCACTTGAGCCGTTGAAACTCAAACATTTCCCGAAAAAGGAAAAGAAAAAGATTGTAATCTTGGCAAAAATCGCTGAGTATTTAGATCGCGGTGAGCGTTATTCTGAAATCGAACTGAATCATCAACTGGCGATGATTTATGATGACATTGCCACGATTCGTCGATACTTAATTCAATACGGCTTTATGGCACGCAAAAAAGATGGCTCAGCATACTGGGTCCAAAAGTAGGTGAAAACATGAACGGAAACAAACGAAGTGATATTAAACCAGGTCTTAAAGTAAGTATCGTTCAAAAACAAGACCAACGCACAAACAAATTAACGGACGGTATCGTTAAAGATATTTTAACCAACAGTAACAACCATCCGCACGGTATTAAAGTGCGTTTAACATCAGGGATTGTCGGACGAGTAAAACATATTTTACCAGAAGAATAATATAAGTTACGGGCACTCAAGGAATCCTTGAGTGTTTTTTTGTGTTGTTTATAAAAGCTGTTAGATAGTCATCAGGTTTAAAGTTGTTCTGAATAATTAGAAAATATAAACATTTTTAAAATCAGGCATATTTATACATCGTCCTGTGATTTTATTCAAAAATACCTTGTTTTCTATCCGCTCATATGGTATTCTATGTTTCGTTTGAGAACATTGGAGGCATGTATATGAAGCACTTAAAATTTATTGGTTTATCCGTGATTGGCTTTTTATTTTTCTTAATGCCAATCACACTTAATAGTGAAAGTAAAATTATGATTTCTCACATTGTTGATGCGGTGACGACGCATATGTTGGATAGCTTTATCACGTTAACGATTATCATGTCATGGGTCGTACTCGTTCTAACGCTCATTTTCACAGTGTATACCGCAAAAAATAAGCCGCTAAATGATATCTTTAAAGCATCTCCTTTAAACGTCACGTTGAGAGTCCTCGGATCTATGCTTTATTTAATGGTCGTGCATCAGTGGTTAAAAGGTACCGTTGTTGGTGATGTATTGATTGATCCTAATACGGGTGGTGTGATGGCCGGAGCGGACGGTCTATTAACAACCTTATATATTACATTTTTAGTCGGGATTCTTGCGTTGCCATTACTGACACATTTTGGTGTCGTTGAGTTCATTGGTACGTTACTTGGTCCACTCGTGGTTAAGGTATTTAAAGTGCCAGGATATTCAACGATTGATGCGATAGCTTCGTTTGTTGGTGACGGAACCATTGGTATTGTCGTCACCGACCAACAATATCAACGCGGTTACTATAACCGAAGAGAAGCGTATATTATCGCGACAAGCTTTTCGATTGTCGGTATTGCGTTTGCGGCCGCAGTAGCTGAAGAATTAGGTTTTGGTCATATCTTTCCGATCTTTTACGGTGCGATTGTAGTGATAACGTTGATCCTAGCGTTTATCACCTCACGGATGCCGCTAAAGAAATTTAACGATACGTATTATCCAGGGACAACACCAAAAACCATCGAGATACCTCATGATCTCTCACTATTCAAACATAGTTATCGTTTGGCCGTTAAACAAGCAGACCAAGTCAAGCTGATACAAGTTGTAAAAGAAGCTTGTCTAAATGTTCTAAATATTTATGTCGGTTTTTTACCGATCATTATGACTGTAGGTACGTTGTCTTTAGTCATCGCAGAATATACACCTTTCTTTTCAGTTATTAGCTTCCCATTTGTTTATCTGTATGAATGGTTAGGTTACGCACAATCGACGGCTGAAATGATGGCACCTGCGACCCTCGCGGGTTTTGCGGATATGTATTTACCAGCACTTTTTATCACCAGTTCAACCTCTGAAGCGAGTCGTTTCTTTATTGGCGTCTTAGCTTTACTCAACTTGTCTTCTTATCAGAGACGGGCATGATTTTAGTGAAAACAAAAATAGGGTTAAACTTTATCGATATCATTAAAGTTTTCCTCTTTAGAACATTATTATCGATCCCATTACTGTATCTGATTACACATTTACTTGCTTGGCAAGGAATCATTCAATTTTAATTATGAAAACAGCTGACACCAATAGGGTAAATCAGCTGTTTTTTTTAATGTCTTATTGACAAACAAATCGAATAGTAATAAAATAAACACTGTTTAATAAACGGTGTTTATTAATTATAATCTTTTTCATGTTAACTAAAGGAGACGGTGATATGCGCCAACCGATGGAACAAGCCAAACGCGATGAAATTAAAGCAACGTTATTAACTTATGCTCAAAGTATTGTAGAAACAGATGGCTTTCAACAGCTCTCGATTAGAAAACTGGCAAAACGAGCCGGTTACACCGAAGGGAGTATTTATAATTATTTCGAAAACAAACAAGCCTTGGTCCGTGCGTTAATCGCACGTGGATTTGGGGAGTTAATGGAAGGGGTGATAGTACCTGTTCAAGAGGAGGTTTCGATTGAACAACAACTAAGAGGCATGTTTTGTCGCTACGCGTTAAATAGCTATCAATTCCATACCTATTATATGGCAGTCATGTTGAGTGAAGACCCAGAGATTAAACGCGTGACGACTATTTTTGATGAGACGCCATCAAAAGGGCTTGAGTATCTTATTCACATGTTTAACATAGGCGTAACAAGAGGTGAATTTAATCAAGTCGATACAACAGAAGTCGCTCAACTCGTGTGGGCATCAGTCTTTGGTTTAATTCTAAAGGTGATTGTAGAGGGGACATTTGATGAGGATTGGATGACAGGTAAAGTCAACCGTCAATTGGACTTACTTTTAAGTTATTTAAGAAAGGATGGATAAAAATGAAGCTCATACAAATCAGTGGAGGAATTGTGGCCATTCTCATTGTTGGACTTATTGTGGCGGTATTTATCGCAAGAGTCATGTTTAACCGGACAATCCACCACGTTCAGGAGAACTTTAACAATCGTATACAGAAAAACGAAACAGACGTAGTGACAAAAGGAGACCTCTCTCACTTACCGCAGCCTGTTGCCGATTGGTTAAATGAAGTAGGGGTCGTAGGAGTTAAACCTGCCAGTCAGTGACGTTAACACAACACGGGGAAATGAAATTGACCGTTGAACAAGATCAATGGATTGATGCGCGCGCCAGCCAAATAATCCGTCTCGATTCACCAGGATATGTATGGGAGGCAGATATACAAACGCCACCTCTTGTCGGTACACGAGGGTTAGATGTCCTTGATGGAGATAAAGCCTCTATGACGATTAAAGTCGCCTCTATGGTGCCTGTTGCCAACGAGACAACATCAAAAAAACTTATCCAATCGTCGATGCATCGTTTTTTAATGGAACTACCCTGGTATCCGAGTGCGAGTATTAACGATTATATTTCGTGGAAAGCGATTGATGAGTACTCAGCCCAGCAACGTTATCAGCTCATAATGAACAAGTAACAGCCACATTTTTCTTTGATCACAGCGTTGTTAAAAGAGTGGAAGCATTCAGGTATAAAGAAACAACCGCTGAAGCTGAACCTATTCTCTGTACCGGTGAATTTGATCACTATGAAGAGAAAGGAACTTATCTTGTACCGACTAAAGCTAAGATTACGTGGGACTTACCAGAAGGTCCCTTTACTTGGTATCAATTCGAAAATACAGATGTGAGCTATAACTGATTTGCCTCCTTACGTAGCTTCTCATCATCTGGTCTACGATACTACAAAAGCATCTTTTTATAGTCTGAATCTATAACCAGTTATAGGGTTTAATCGTGTACAATTGTCAGAATGTTTGTGATATAGTTAACAATGATAACAGATAACACGACATATAATGGTGTCATTTATACGAAAGACTTTAAAGAAGCGGCTTATATTACAAAAGCACGGGTACAGTTAATGCGTGACATTGGGGCTTATCCCGCTGCTCATACGGCGTTTTTATCGTTTTAAGGCTGGAAGACACCTTCCTCAAGTGCGTTAGCACTAGGTGGGTGATGAATCGCTTGTTTTGAATATTTTTGAAGTGACAAACATATATTCCGTATGGTATTATTAAAGCACTAACAGTGACCGTCACAAAACAAAGGGAGGGTGTGTATCATGGGCATGAAGGCCATTTTTTTAAATCGCTTATATAAGCATAA
>NZ_BAXD01000039.1:0-21037 GCF_001310395.1 Halolactibacillus sp. JCM 19043 | reverse complement strand
TTTGCGCTTGTGTTGTAACTTATCTTAGCCGCTATTTCTTTTGTTTCTTCTTCAACTGTTCATCATAGTTATTCACGACAAAAGCTAAGTCATTGTTACTGAACTGGCTCATCACGTCAATGAGTAACGCCGTATCGACATCAAGCCCTTCATCTTTTCCTACCGTTTGTTCATTGATTTCTTCTAATTGTTTAGGGACAAGTTGGGTCGGATAGGCTTCTTGGTATAACGTGGCCGGGTCTAAATCATGATTTACACACCACTGACAAAACAATAAAATCATCGTCTCTTCTTGTTGCTGGTAATGTTTAATCACCGCTTCTTCTTGTGCTTTTTTGTCATATTGATCCACTGTTTGTTCACCTTCTTTTCTATACAAGTAGTGTAGTAGATATCTGAGCTTTTTGTAAAGTATAAAACAAAGCCTCTTTCTGACTCTGTCACTTTATTAACTTAAAGGTTGATAAAGTTTATGTATTTCATTATAATGGATGATGCAAGAGACTAAGTTGATTTACCCCTACATCCGTATCTTGCAAATACGAAAAATAGGTGGTTATAAGAAAATGGAAAATTATCAAGTATTATTGTATTATCAATATGTTGACATTAAAAACCCGGATCAATTCGCTAAAGAACACAAACGTGTTTGTGCAGACTTTAATTTACTTGGACGGATTTTAATCTCACATGAAGGGATTAACGGTACCTGTTCAGGAACAAAAGAAGATACTGAGCGTTACATTCAGTATATGAATAATCATCCGATGTTTCATGAGATGCCGTTTAAGATTGACCCAGCGGAAGGCCATGCCTTTAAGAAGCTGAAAGTTAAATCACGCCCTGAGCTTGTGACATTGAGACTAGGCGCTGAGGATATTAATCCAAATGAAATCACAGGAAATTATCTAGAACCAAAAGATTTCTACGAAGCGATGCAAGATGAGAACACCGTTGTCATCGATGCCCGCAACGACTACGAATACGACCTCGGTCACTTCCGCGGGGCCGTGCGTCCAGATATCCATACATTCCGCGAATTACCTCAATGGATTGATGAGCATAAAGAGAAGTTTAAAGGTAAACGCATCTTAACTTATTGTACCGGCGGGATTCGTTGTGAGAAATTCTCTGGTTGGTTACTTCAAAAAGGCTTTGAAAATGTCAACCAACTCCATGGTGGGATTGCGACTTATGCGAAACACCCAGAAACAAAGGGGCAATTATGGGACGGTAAAATGTATGTCTTTGACGAAAGAATCAGTGTGCCGATTAACCAAGTAGAACACGTGGTTGTTGGTCGCGATTATTTTGACGGCGAACCTTGTGAACGCTATGTAAATTGCGCTAATCCTGAATGTAATAAACAATTCATCTGTTCAGAAGAAAACGAACATAAACATTTACGTAGTTGTACACATGACTGCCGTGTGCACGAACGTAACCGTTATGTAGAAGAATACGAACTAACAGAAGCAGATGTGGCTGCACGTTTAGCAGCCCTTGAACAAGATACACAGAAAGCGATCTAATTCGCCACTATTTTATACAACATAATAATGAGCGGCATGCCTTATCACGTAAGGGATGACCGCTCATTTTTTCTTTCTGATCTGCAAAATAACTTTTTAGAATATCAAAAAAAGAATTTAGATTTTTGTTTATCAATAGCTAGGCGTGTATTAATGACGCCAATCGGATTCAAATAAACTCATAAAGTACGTATCATAATATTTCCCGTTCACAAAGCAATGGTCTTTAAACGTGCCTTCAATCTTAAAGCCTAACTTTTCATATAAACCTTTTGCTTTTTCATTAATGCCTCGTGTGGTGAGATACACTTTATTCAGGCGTAAGTGATCAAACGCATACGACAGCATCTGAAGCATCGCCGCTTCCCCGTGACCTTGTCCTTGATGCTCTCGGTCTAACATGAGGCCAATCTCAGCTCTCCCGTGGCTTTGGTTGATCGATGTTAAATGAATCCATCCAAGCTTATCATGTTGGCGTGATTCAATCACATAAATTTCTGCCCCGGTCTGTTCCATCTGTTCAACCATCTCTTCAATCGCTGTTAAACTTTTCGGTGTGTGTCCAATCATCGTTAATGTTGTTGGGTCATTGTACCACCGTTTCACATCAACTAAATCTTCATACTCAAGTGGACGGAGTGTTACTTGTACAGCCATTTTCTTCACCTCATTTATTTTTTTCAAATGAACAATCGACTATTGTTATCATTATGTAATTAGCCTTTTTACATTGCTCTTAAACCTTATCATTTTCTCTACTATTTAATATCTTCTATTTACCTGCTTATCATTGATTAACCTTTTAAACAATAGGGTATACACAAGAAGTGGCTCATTCGCTATTAATTCGTACCAGTGCGTAACTAAAGCCAAATCAGATGAAAATTAATATATGACACGGAGGGAAAAGTATGAGTATTTATGAATTTAACGTCCAAACAATCGATCATAAAGAGCAGTCGCTTGAGGATTATAAAGGCAAGGTTGTCTTAATCGTCAATACGGCAACAAAATGCGGGTTAAAGAATCAGTTTAACAGTCTCGAAACACTGTATCAAAAATACAAAGATGATGGGTTTGTCGTATTAGGTTTCCCGAGTAATCAGTTCTTAAATCAAGAACCAGGGACAGACGAAGAAGTCAGTCAAGCATGCCAGCTTAATTTTGGCGTCACCTTTCCACTGTTTAGTAAAATTAATGTGAACGGGAAAGACGCCCATCCATTATTTAAGTACTTAACCAAACAACAGTCGGGCATCTTAGGCGGGGCAATCAAATGGAACTTCACCAAGTTTCTCATTGACCGAGACGGCAATGTCGTCAACCGTTTTGCGCCAAAAACAGAACCAGAAGCGTTTGAAGGTGAGATAAAAAAGTTACTCTAAATACAAAACAGACAAAGAAGACATAAATCATTAGTGATATATGTCTTCTTTGTCTGTTTTTATTTGTCACATTTAATAATCTATCAAAAAAATTCATGTTTGTACTTACTAACATATAGCGATATGCTTTTCATTGTAACACTTTAACACCCATTATAACGGGCCGAAATATGGCGGTTTTTAGATATTTTACCGATAGGTAGTTAAACATATTTTAGGCTATTGATGAATGAGAATTGTGACTAGATGATGTGTTGATCATGAATAACTGTCAGTACATATTCATGATCATATTGGGACATTATGTACTTTTTAGTCTTTTTTTCTTTTTTCTGTTGACGGATAGTTTTGATAGGTCTATACTTTGTTTATTGATTAATAAACGAAAAGGAGGTCACAATCATGAATTCAATCATTGTAAAACCCGCACCTATGACACAAGTAAATGATTTCACCGTGACCTCCACTGATATGATGTTTGCCTAAATTATTCGGCTCATCTTTACTTATCATTTTGACGTTAAGTAAGGATTGATCGATACATTTAGCACATCTTCAAACCACGTGGTCACGAGAATATTCGTGACCTTTTTTTGCGTATACCCATCACTTTTAGATGGGTGTTTAGCACAGACGTCTCGGATGTCTGTGCTTTTTTCGTTTAATCAATCATTAACGAAAAGGAGGAAAAAGAAATGTTAGTAAGAACACCCATTAAAAATGACAACCAAGGAGAAGGCTTTGGCTAGTCAAATGTTTATGTGTTAGAAAAGGAGTGAACAACATGTTTCAAGTATTTAAAAAGTTAGCTTGGTTTTTTAAAGACCAATGGTTACGTTATCTGGTCGCAATTATGGCACTTATGTTCGCAAGTTTCCTTGACCTTATTCCCCCGAGACTCGTCGGGAATGCGATTGATGCCATTCAGTTCAACGAACTGACCAAAGAATCGTTAACTGAGACACTACTCATATATGGCGGACTCATCATTTTAACGTATGCGATTATGTTTTTATGGGATTATACTTTATTTAGCGGTGCTTTGTTGCTTGAACGGCAAATACGTTCAAAGTTAATGCGTCACTTTCTCATGATGAGCCCACGATTCTTTAGTAAAAACCGGACCGGTGACTTAATGGCCCGGGCCACGAATGATTTAAAAGCCATCATGATGACATCAGGCTTTGGTATTTTAACGCTTGTCGATTCAACGGTATACATGTCTTTTATCGTCTTAATGATGGGCTTTACCGTGAACTGGACATTGACATTGATGGCCCTCATTCCAATGCCAATTATGGCCATTATTGTTTATAAGTACGGAGAAATTATTCATTTACGCTTTACCGATGCTCAGGAAGCGTTTAGTGACTTAAACAACTATACCCTTGAATCCATCCGCGGGGTTAGTGTCACAAGGGCGTTTGTTCAGGAAAATCATGACCTGGAACGCTTTAAAGAAAAAACACAAGACGTGTTTATTAAAAATAAAGCTGTCGCTCAGATGGAAGCTTTCTTTGAACCAACGATGAAAATCCTTGTCGGGATATCTTACACCATTGGTTTAGGTTACGGCGCATCATGGTGATGGATAACCGTATCTCAATTGGCGACCTTGTCTCATTTAACGTCTATTTAGGTATGATTATCTGGCCGATGTTTGCGATTGGTGAACTCATTAATGTGATGCAGCGTGGGAACGCGTCCCTCGACCGGGTCAATCATGTCTTAAAACAACAATCGGACGTGAAAGAACCAAAACAACCGGTTGAAGTAAAGAAACCAGAAGTCATTCAATTTAACGACGTAACGTTTCGTTATCCAGGCTCAAAAGAGCCGGCCTTAAAAAACATTCATTTAAACATAAAACAAGGGGAAACGATTGGGATTGTCGGTAAAACTGGCGCAGGTAAAACAACGTTATTCAAACAACTATTAAGACAATACCCTGCACCAGAAGGCGACTTACGCATTAATGATGTGCCTATTGATCAGTTATCACTTGATTTGACGCGCGAGTGGATTGGCTACGTGCCGCAACAACACATTTTATTCTCTAAAACGGTACGCGAGAATCTCTTATTTGGGGTTGGTCATGCCTCTGATGACGTGATTAATAAGATGCTGACATCAACTTCGTTAAAGTCTGATATCGATGCCCTTTCAAACGGACTTGATACGCTTGTAGGCGAAAGTGGGGTCACATTATCGGGTGGTCAAAAACAACGGTTATCATTAGCCCGAGCGTTGTTAATGGATCCTGAGATGTTAATCTTAGATGATGCCTTATCTGCCGTTGATGGTAAAACAGAAGCAACAATTATTGACCATTTAAAAGCAGAGCGCCAACAAAAAACAACCTTGATTGCGGCTCACCGTTTATCAGCTGTCACCCATGCGGACCAAATTATTGTTCTGACAGACGGTAAAATCACAGAACACGGAACCCATGACACTCTCATGCAGCAAAATGGCTGGTACAAAGAACAATTTATGATTCAACAAATGACTGAGGAGGTGGAGACTGAATGAAAGCCTCTGTAGAAAAACGTTTATTACGTTATCTTTTCATTAACAAACAAACGATTACGTTTGCGCTCATTGCCCTCATTATTGCGGTCGCCTTAGAACTCACTGGACCGTTCATCGCCAAACAAGTGATTGACCGCCACATCGTTGGCGTTCAAACCGAGTGGGCGACAGTCACTAACAATAATGACAACGACACGATTGAGCTCAACGATCGCTACTTAAAAAGAGCCGATCGGTTAGACGAGGACGATGTGGTTACTGGTACCGTCACATTTGTTCAAGTAAACCGTGACTATTATCTCGCCGAAGGTAAGGTTCCGGTTGGTGAGACACTTCGCGTGTCAGAAGATGGACAGTCACTTATGTCTGAGTCGGAAAATTTTCAAGCAGAAAAATTATCTGCTGGCACCGCGGCTAACTTTTTTACACCGGAAGTACAACCCATTATGCTTTGGTTAGCGCTTTATCTTGGCTTGATTTTAATTGCTCCGTCTTCCAATATCTAAAGACGTATTTATTACAAGTCCATGCGAATAAAATCATTCAAACGATGCGGAATGATGTCTTTGAAACGGTTGAGCGCTTACCGATGCGCTATTTTGTCAATATGCCAGCCGGGAAGATTTTAGCACGGGTGACGAATGACACCGAAGCCATTAAAGAACTGTATGTCCGGGTATTAGAAACATTTGTGAACGGATTTATTTATATGGCGGGTATTATTATTGCCCTTTATTTATTAAATCCAACCTTGGCAACGATGAGTCTCATGTTATTGCCCCTCCTCATGTTGTTTATGAAGTTTTATAAAGCGTATGCCGGGAAATACAATGAAGTGATTCGTTCAGTTAATAGCGATATTAACGCATCTATTAATGAATCCATCCAAACGATGCCGATTATTCAAGCCTTTAGACGGACGAATGACCGAGCTAATGAGTTTGAACAGTTAAATGACAAGCATTACCGCTATCAAAAGAAAATGGTGGCCCTATCAGCGCTCACATCATACAACTTAGTGAATGTCCTTCGCGGGATTGCGTTTCTTAGCTTTATTTGGTTCTTCGGTAACCAGTCCTTGACTGGGACGATGCTCGTCTCAACTGGTTTGCTCTATGCCTTTGTTGATTATTTAACGCGGCTATTCGAACCGATGACTCAAATGGTCAATCAATTACCTCAGTTAGAACAAGCAAGAGTCTCAGCTGGACGCGTGTTTCAGTTACTTGATGAAGAAACTGAAGTGATTGAAGAAAATACTTTACCTAGAATTAAAGGTGACGTAAGATTTGACCATGTCACTTTCGGTTATGACAAAGGTGAGACGATTTTAAATGATTTGTCTTTCCACGTTGCACCAGGTGAAACAACCGCCTTTGTCGGCCATACTGGTTCTGGCAAAAGCTCCGTGATGAATTTACTATTTCGGTTCTACGATCCTGACAGCGGCACCGTTCAATTAGATGGTATGGATACACAAACACTTACGCGACAACAAACACGGGCACATATGGCGATTGTCTTACAAGACCCGTTTATCTTTACTGGGACAGTGCTTTCTAACATCACATTAAATGATCCAAACATCAGTCGCGATAAAGCGATTGAAGCGCTAAAAGCCGTCGGGGCAGATCGTTTTATCGAAAAGCTGCCACGACAGTATGATGAGCCCGTTGGTGAAAATGGGAATGAATTCTCAACCGGACAGCGTCAACTTTTATCATTCGCAAGGGCGTTAGCTTTTGACCCAGCGATTCTTATCTTGGACGAGGCAACAGCTAATATCGACTCTGAAACAGAAATGATGATTCAGGAAGCGATGAATGTTTTAAGTAAAGGACGGACCATGCTCGTAATTGCCCATCGACTTTCGACGATTCAACACGCAGATCAAATTATCGTCCTAAATAAGGGTGAAATTATTGAACGCGGAACACACCTGTCATTACTAAATGAAAAAGGTAGTTATTATCAGATGTATAAGATGCAACAAGCCGGTATAGAAGAAGCAATGTAAGAGTAAAACATACGAGATAACAGACAGAACAAATCAATTTTATAATATTTGATGTCAGTGAAGAGATGTTTAGTAAGACAGAGATTGTTTGCTAAAATAACCCACTGACATCTTTTTTATAAAGTAAACAAGTACGCCCATAATACGAGTTTAAAAGCGAAATGTGTTCGTTCGACAGCAACGAAATAATTTCACCTACACATTCACAACAACTCAAGCCTATGTCCTGAATTATTGAGACCACTGCAATTAGGAAATACATACTATAAGATTATTAAGCATGAAGTGAGGACCTTTACTGTCATCATTTTCATTCAGGACCGAAAAAGTCGTACCTCGGATCCTGAAAAAATTTAACAAAATATTGCAATAAAAACATTTACATTATTAATAATTATATATATAATTTATTTACAAATTAAAAAAGGACACTGATTTGTAAAACCAAAACTAAGGAATGGAGTATGATTATGAACAAAACATCTAAATACCTTTTGACCATTGCTATTTGTTTCTCGTTACTTATTCCCACATTTAATATGAGTGTTTTCGCTTCTGCTTCTGAAAGTGATAATAGTTTTACATTTGTTGATGAAAATAATAACAAAATTACATTAGTACAAGAATCTGATGGAACTATAAAACAATATCTTAACGATGAAATAACAAATTCCTCCAAAGTAGATAAAAAGAATAATACTTTGGTAGAAGTAGAGTATGATAATGGAAAACTAAGTAATGTAGAAGAAAGCAATATAGAAGATTTAATCACTGATGCTGATCCTAAAAGTGAACTTTCATCATATGAAATAGGACCAAGTACTCAAATTGCAAGTCCATCAAACCTAATTGTCCTGAATGCCAGCAGTGCTTTTCCGTATTCATCTGGCTATTCTTATGTAAAGTCATATAAAGATCTAATTTTTGGTTATACTACTAAAGGCTATAAAAAAAGTAGTGGTAGTTCATTTACATCAGAGAAAAAAATTCACCTTTTAAGAGATATGACTCTGTCTACTGCTGTAAGTTTACTTATCTCTGCTTTAGGTGGATCTGTAACTTGGTCTATTGCAGCTGGCGCGCTCACTGCAACATTAAGTTCAGCATTAATTAATGGAGTATTGACTAAGGATATAGACACTAAAGCACATTATGAAACTAAGTGGGAAACTTGGTTAGGGATTGTAAAAGGCTGGAATTATTATAAAAATAGCGGGAAAAAATACCTTAGAGTTATGATAGATAGTCCTAGCAGAGAAACTCTAAAATATACAGGTCCTGTTGGATATGTTTACAGCTATGACACTTTTCTTCGAGACTCAATAATTGATTATACAAATAGATAATCACTTCAATCAAACATAGGAGTGAATCAAGTTGAACAAGTATGAAAAAATTGCTAATAAAGGCAAAGTATTCGCTTTTGTACTATATCCATTCTTTCTTTCTATTGTAAGTACAGCTACAGTATTACTTGGTGGATTTTTTTGGGGCATTATTACATATGGTTTCTCATATACAATAGAGAGATATAAAGAAATCTATGTAAATAGTATTCTATATTATTATATTCTCGTATTTGCAATTTTTTTCTCAGTTATGAGTATTTTTATGTGGCATAACAATTACAAGAGGAAATCAAATAAGTAGTATTGCTTTTTACTCTAAGATAAAACTCTAAGTCATTTATCTTAAAATGAGTGATGTAACTGCTAAAATAAAGTATACAGATTTCTCCTGATAAAAATGAACACTTTTTACACCAAATAATAGTCTCATGCGTTATGATAGATTTATTAATAGGTGGGTGTAAAGGGTGTAAAAATACATGTGATTTTACAAGTACATCAACTACATAAACAAGGATTTAGCATATCAGCCATTTCTAGAAAGTGTGACATGGGGACATTACTCGTTGCTGAATTAGTAATGAGAAGTCTCTCATTGATTATTGGGCTAAAAGGTATAAACAAAGCGTTTAAGCATTATTTTACTAGTTGATAATATGTAATTTCGAATGTATTTTATGGTGAGTGAATACGTAACCTCTTCTTCTCATTTCTATATAACTAGAAATGTTTAGCCCGGTCATCTTTAGGTATTAAACCTAATAATGACCGGGCTTATGTTCATTTTAAAACATTAAAATTCTTTGACTAAGTTAGCCATTTCAATCGCTGATACAGCAGCATCCGCACCTTTATTCCCTGCTTTTGTACCGGCACGCTCAATCGCTTGTTCAATCGTTTCCGTCGTTAAGACACCGAAGATTGTTGGTACGTCTGTTGTCATTGTCACTTGTGAAACACCTTTAGCCACTTCATTACATACATAGTCAAAGTGTGGCGTTGACCCACGAATAACCGTCCCTAGCGTAATCACTGCATCATACTTCTTTGATGCCGCCATTTTCTTTGCGATTAACGGAATCTCAAAAGCTCCCGGTACCCACGCAACGGTAATATCTTCATCTTTTACACCGTGACGCTTTAACGTATCTTCTGCCCCGCCGAGTAACTTCCCGGTAATAAATTCGTTAAATCTCCCTACGACAATCCCAATCTTTAAATCTGTGCCTACTAATGTGCTTTGTACTGTGTTTACCATGTCTATTTCCTCCTATTTTCACTCAGTATTTTTATCGTTATACTATTTAATCAATCATTTTAGTCAGCTATTAACAGCGGCCCGCTATCACTTATCCGAAAATAAATGACCAAGTTTCGTGCTTTTTGTTTTTAGGTAGTCTGCATTGTTTTCATTCGCTGTTATTTCAATCGCTTGGCGTTCATTAATATTAATCCCATAACGCGTTAAGCCCTCTAGCTTTCTCGGATTGTTCGTCATTAACGTAATTGTTTCAAGCCCTAAATCTTTTAAAATTTGAGCCGCAATAGAATAATCACGTAGATCTGCACCAAATCCTAATTGGTGATTGGCTTCAACCGTGTCATACCCTTGTTCTTGAAGCTCATAGGCTTTTAGTTTATTAATCAGCCCAATGCCGCGGCCTTCCTGACGCATGTAAATGACAGCACCCACACCACGTTCTTCAATCGTTTCAAGCGCTCGCTCAAGTTGCGGCCCGCAGTCACAGCGTTTTGAACCGAATACATCGCCGGTGAGACATTCCGAATGCACGCGAACGAGTGGTGCTTCTTCTTTCGTTAGATTACCTTTAATGAGTGCTACATGTTCTTTACCGGTGACTTTTTCAACATAGCCAACCATCTTAAAATCACCAAGTGACGTTGGTAGCTGAATATTCGCTTCACGCGTCACGAGTCTATCATGCCTTTTTCGGTACTCGACCAGTTGTTCGATCGTAATCATCACAAGACTTTCTGCTTCTGCGAAGGCTTTTAATTCACTTGTGCGCATCATTTGTCCATCTTCTCGCATAATTTCACAAATAACCCCAACAGGTTTTGCGCCCGCAAGTTTAGCTAAATCAATAGCTGCTTCCGTATGTCCTGGTCGCTTCACAACCCCATCAGGGTCGGCAATCAGTGGAAACACATGACCGGGTCGTTTAAAATCAACTGGCGTACTACCTTCTTCTAATAAAGCAAGAATCGTTTGTGATCGTTCAAAGGCGCTAATGCCTGTATGCGTATCAACATGATCGATACTAATAGAAAAGTTCGTTCCGTGGTCATCCGTATTTCTGGAGACCATCTCTGTAAGCAGCAGCTTGTCAGCCAGTGTCTTCTCAATCGGCGTACAAATCAAGCCTTTACCTTTTGTGGCCATATAGTTGATGACGTCAGGTGTCGCATGTTCACCTAAAGCGATAAAATCCCCTTCATTTTCCCGGTGCTCATCATCAATGACAATAATGACTTCTCCTCGTTTTAATGCTTCAAGTGCTTGTTCAATCGTATGCATCTTACTCCCCCCTTAATAAAACCCTAAATCTTTTAATTTATCTTCTGTTATACCTGATGATTGCTTCTCATGACTTTGATGCGTCAACAGACGCTCCATATATTTCATTAAGACATCATACTCAATATTAACCGTATCGCCTGCTTCTTTTGCGCCAAGAATGGTCGCCGCTTGCGTTTCTGGGATGAGTGATAATGTAAAACTTGTCTCATCCACATGAAAAACCGTCAGTGACGTTCCATCAACGGTCACCGAACCTTTCTCTGTGAGATATTTCAATTTATCGTAAGGAACAGTAATTTTGACATATTTCGCAATCGTATCACGCCACGTCTTTTCAATCGTCGCCACATGATCAACGTGACCAGACACAAAATGCCCACCAAACCGACCATTCGCATGCATCGCCCGTTCTAAATTCACATAACTTCCTTTAGCTAAATCTTTTAAATTCGTCGCCGCATACGTTTCAGGCATCACATCGACGGAAAACTGATCCTTTGTAAAGTGGGTCACCGTTAAACAGACCCCGTTCACACTAATGGAATCCCCAATATGCACGTCACCGAGAACTTTTTTCGCCCCAACCGTTAAGACGAGACTACGTCCGTTTTTAGAGATGGTTTGTAAAGTGCCTTTTTCTTCAACAATTCCGGTAAACACAACTAATTCCCCGCTTTCTTGATGGCTTTAATAAAGAGATCTTCACCTATTCGTTCCACATGTTCAAATGATAAAGCAAAGGCATCGTTCATCCACTCTGGCGATTGACCACCAATCACCCCAAAGCTATCTTTACCTGTCAGTAACTTAGGCGCAATATAGACGTGACACTCATCAACAAAACCACTTTCAACAAAGCTTTTATGCACCGTCTCGCCACCTTCAACATAGACCGATTGAATATTCAACTCGGCTAACTGCTTAAGTAATTCAGGAATCTCTACTTGTTGACTTGACAGCTGAATCACACCTACCGTTGGATGTTTTTCTTTAAACACATCCATGTCCGCTTCTTTCCCGCAAACGACATACGTTTGATGATCATCATGAAATAGCGTTAAATGATCAGGCAAATGTAAGTCATTCGCTAGCACAATCCGAATAGGATGTTTACCGTATTCAGGTTGCCTTACCGTTAGGCTTGGGTTATCTTTTACCGCCGTGCCTTTACCGATGAGAATCGCATCGTATTTCGCTCGCATATGATGCACATGTTCTCGTGCTTTCTCACCTGTCACCCAACGACTATCACCGGTTTTCGTGGCCGTTTTCCCGTCAAGTGTCATCGCCGCTTTCAATGTGATAAATGGTCGTTTTTCTTTCATAAAGTGAAAAAACGTTTGATTGAGTGCGACTGCTTCTTCTTTCATCAAGCCGACTTCAACGGATAATCCGGCATCTTTTAACCAGTTAATCCCGCGACCACTCACTAAAGGATTGGGATCTTCCGTTGCGACAATCACACGTTTAATCCCTGAATCAATTAACAAACGGCTACATGGTGGTGTTTTCCCTGTATGCGAACACGGTTCTAATGTGACATACGCCGTTGCGCCTTCAGCCTTGTCACCCGCTTGTTGAATAGCTAAAACTTCCGCATGGCCTTCTCCAGGAACTAAATGACTCCCAAGACCTACAATCACACCATCACGCACAAGCACACAGCCAACGGATGGATTCGGTGATGTTTGTCCTACGGTTCCTTTCGCCAACTCAATGGCAAGCGCCATGTAATCTTGATCCTTCATTTTTTCACTCCTTCCTTGATACCTTTTCATTATTTTTATTCAAATAGATCTTTTTTGGTCAAAAAACACCCCAAATCAAAAGACTTGGGGTGTTTACATTAAAGAAATGATCAACAAATAAACAGTCCTCGCCTGTATATTTACAGACGTATCCCTGCACTTTGTCATTTCTTGTTTCATCTTTTTCCCATCCAGACTTTCACTGTCGGCTTTGGAATTTCACCAAATCCACCTTCACAATCATTGATTGATCCGGGTCACGGACTTAAGGTTTGTCGTTCACCTCTTACCGTCGGTCGGGAATTACACCCTGCCCCAAAAGATTACTATTCGATTGCTCACATTCTAACATACTTTTTTATAAGGTGCACGACATTTGTTCAAAAAAATAAAGACCGCACATAGACGGTCTTTAAAGTTCTTCTCCTATAATTCTTACTTCTCGTTCTAATGCCACACCAAAGGTGTCTTTCACTGTCTGTTGGACCATTTCAATAACGGCAATATAGTCACTGGCCGTCGCATGATTTTTATTTACGATAAAGCCAGCATGTTTGGTAGACACTTCTGCCCCACCAATACCTTTACCTTGCAGACCACTATCTTGAATGAGTTTTCCAGCAAAGTGACCCGGTGGCCGTTTAAATACACTGCCACACGACGGATATTCTAACGGCTGTTTAGTCTCACGTCTTTCTGTTAAATCATCCATTATCGCTTTAATTTCTTGTCGGTCTTTTTTCACTAGGGCAAAACGCGCCTCTAACACAATCCAGTTATTCTCACCAACATTACTTGTCCGGTAACCAAGAGCCAGATCAGAAGCCTTCACATCAAGTACTTCTCCCGTTTCAGTCATCACTGTCACTGACGCTAAACAATCTTTCACTTCCCCGCCATAAGCACCCGCATTCATAAATACCGCTCCGCCGACAGTCCCTGGAATACCACAAGCAAATTCAAGTCCTGAAAGAGAGGCTTCAAGAGCATAATAAGATGTATCAATAATCGTTGCCCCACCTCCAGCAATCACGCTATCACCTTTAGCCGTGATGGTATTTAAGTGCGACAAGCTCATCACAATCCCACGGATCCCACCATCTCGAATAATGAGGTTCGATCCATTACCGAGTAACGTAAGCGGGAGCTGATACTCTCTACTAGCTTTTACGACGCCTTGTACTTCCTCAATCGACTTAGGAAAAGCAAATACATCTGCCGGTCCACCTAATTTGGTATATAAATATTGTCCCATTGGTTCATTAAAATGTAATTCAACACTGGGTAAATCTTTGATCAATTTATTTTTTATTTCTTCAGCTAATCGCATACTCTTCATCCTTTATCTCAACATTCTTCACCTATTATAACAGAAACACTCCACAACAACATCTCTAAACAAATCCTAGTCACTCTGGAAAATCCACTTCTAAAAAGTTGTTTTTTGTCTGTATTTGTATGGTTTTTCCCAAAAAGACGCTTAACATTTCTATATGACGGGAATGTAATATTATATCCTTTTATTATCTTTAAACCTGTTTATTTGTCATGATTAGGCATTCCTTTTAATGGCTTAACCGGAGGCGAAAAAAGATGCTCAACCCTAATAAATTACGCTTAAAGTACTTTCTTATACCTTTTATTTCTTTGATGATTATTTTTTTCTTCCTCACATTTATTGCAACCACTAATTCTATTAAACGATCGACTAATGATTTTGAAGCAGAGGCAAGTCGCATTGCGATCGCTTACTCTAATGTACTAGCAAAATCAAATGAAGCTTACACGACAATTACGAAACTTTTAGATGACAAATTAGCTATCAGCCCAGGGCATCAACCAAGAGATTGATATGGCAACTAACACATCATTACAACAATTAGCTGATAAATACTATGTAGACGATATCCATTATTATAATGCGAACCGTGAAATTATCTTAAGTAACGTCCCGGAATATATTGGCTGGCAAGTGCCTACTGATCATCCCATTAATGATGTTTTAAATGATACGGGTGACTTTTTGATTGAAGATATTCGTAAAGATACAGAGGGCAATGACTTTTTCAAATATGCTTATCTCAGACAAAAGGATAATTATTTTCTGCAGATTGGGCTATTAGCAGACGATGTTCATCAGATATTGCAGTCATTTGAATTAGAAGGGGTGATTGATGACATTATTCTTTCCACTGATGTGTCTCATATATCTTTTATTTCAAACGATTCTCACATTATTGCTAGCAGCATTGAAAGTATAGTAGGAACCAAATATCATTCAACTAAAAACCCAACGGGTTTAACAAAAGTCAATGATACTCGAGCGTTTCATATAAATGTGCCAGTTTTTGAAGGCGAACGCAAGATTGGTACTTTATCTATTTATTGGCCGTTATCAAAAGTTCGTAAAAACATTTCATCTATTGTCATTACAGGTATTGTTTTGTTTTTCATCGTATTCGGCATCAGCTCTCTTATACTCATCTATGCTTACAAACTAAATAAAAAAAACACCCGGATTGCCTATTATGATGATTTAACAAATATTCCAAATAAACTCTTTCTTACAAAAGTATTAGATGAGCATTTAAAAAACAGCCATGACCGCGTCGCTTTACTGCTCATTAACTGTAGTAATTTTAAACTGATTAATACTACCTATGGGTTTGAATATGGCGATTTGTTACTTAAAAGAATAGCTACTAGATTACAAAAATCATTAAAACCTGATGAACAACTGTATCACTTCACAGCTGATCGTTTTGCCATCATTGTAAAAGATTATGCTTCTAAAGCCGATTTATATTTAAAAGCTAATCGTATGTTAAGTATTTTTAATAACTTATTATCAAATGAACAAGATCGTGAATCCTTAACTGCCCAAATTGGTATTGTAGAAATAACCGAGAAACACGAGAGCGCTGATAGCATTTTAAAAGAAGCTTCACTTGCATTAACCCATCACCAAGATCAAACATCCATCTATTTTTATCAAGATGACTTAGCGCGAGTCATTAGACGAGAAGAAATAATTTTACAAACATTACGTCGAGTCATTAGACGAGAAGATACTCAAAGTTTTTTCCTGTATTTTCAACCAAAAATACATTTGGAGCGGAAAAACATCGTTGGGTTTGAAGCACTAGCCCGTCTGAATAGTGATTCACTCGATCCCTCTTTTGTGTCACCGACAGAGTTTATTTCAATAGCGGAAAAAAATTATATTATCTATGACTTAGGCTTAATTATTATCGAACATGCCTGCCACTTTCATTATCAACTAGTTGAACGAGGTTATGCTGAAGCAAGAGTAGCGATTAACATCTCAGGTCTACAACTATTACGCGATGAGTTTGAGGAGGATTTAATAAAGATTATTGCAACAACGGGGGCTAATCCAAACTATATTGTGCTAGAAATAACTGAGTCGGTTTTAATAAATAATTTCGAACGGATTAACGATAAATTAGAACGATTAAAATCATTTGGTCTATCAATTGACTTGGATGACTTCGGGACAGGCTTTTCATCTTTTTCAAGTATTGCGGAGTTAAATATTGACCGGGTTAAACTTGATCAGACGTTTATAAATAATATTACCCGTATTGATGATTCTACTGCACTTGCAAGTAACTTGATTGCTATGTGTCATAAAGTAGGTCTGGAAGTAATTGCAGAAGGTGTTGAAAATGAAGCACAACTCGGTTATCTAGAAAGACATAAGTGTGACATTATTCAAGGTTACTTTTTCAGCAAACCGCTTTCGGTAGAGGATGCTCTTATCTATATTGATCGAAATTAATCATCTTTCAGCAAATGACCTTTAAGACGGTGACTACTCACATCAATAATTTTAAAAATTTTAGTTGTTAAGCATTAAAAATTTCACATGATGAGGTGTTTATATTGAATTCACAAAAGAAGCTATCACATGTCCCTAAAAATTTCAACCAATTGATGTCGCTAAACTTTTTGAACAGCGTTACCTTTAAGATTGTTGTTGTCATCACCGTAACCTTTTTAATTAGTGCGCCTATTGCACAAATCTTAGCCAATATCGTCCGGGAGTTAGATATTATTTCTGGAAACTTTGGGGCCTATATAAATACGGCAATGAACATACTTGTGATTAATGCTATTATTGTCTTCTTTATGAACCGGGTTGTCATTAAGCCATTAAAACGGCATATGAAACAACTGTATCGCATCAGTGAAGGAGATTTGAGTGAGACCATGGACGTTAAGGGAAAAAGTGAATTTAGTAAATTGGCAGAAGTAACAAATTTAACGACACATAAACTTACTAAAATCATTCAAGATATTCACGAGAATACTTCAAAAACAAATTCAACCGCAGAAGACCTCTCACAAAACTTATCGATGGTGGCAAATAGTTCGGGAGAGATTGTCACAACGGTTGAATCAATTGCCAATGGTGCACTTGAACAGGCAGAAAAAGTCGAATTAGGTGCCGCTAAAGTGACGGAGCTTGGGTATATCATCGATTTAAATCAACAATACCTAGATGACTTAAATCAATCATCCAGCCGGGTGAATGATTTAGTGCATAATGGCTTAAATGAGATTGATACCTTATCTAATATTAACCGTGTTACGAGTCAGGCTATTAAAGACTTCCATGCGGTGATTGTTGAAACGAATAAACGCACAGATAAAATTGTTGAAGCAAGTGATGTGATTTCCTCTATTGCCGATCAAACCAACCTACTTGCCCTTAATGCCGCCATTGAAGCTGCGCGTGCTGGTGAGTCCGGAAAAGGCTTTGCGGTTGTTGCTGATGAAATAAGAAAGCTAGCTGACCAGTCGACTCAATCAACGACTGAAATTAATGAGATTGTTAATCAGCTTAGAACGAATACAACTGAAGTCGTCAATACGATGGATAAAGTATCTCAAATGGCGACTGAACAAACGGAAAACGTAAAAAACACAGGCGATATGTTTAAACAAATTGCCGCTTCCATAGAAACATCTGATCAATCCGTTGAACAGCTCAATGACTCTGGACAGTCGATGCAAACGATGAAAGAAGAATTAGTCCAGACACTCCAAAACTTATCAACGATTGCCGAGGCAAATGCTTCAGCAACGGAAGAAGTCATTGCCTCCATTGAAGAAGAGGATACGTCGATTAAACGGATGACGGAACTAAGTGATAACATTGTGACTACCGCCAATGATTTAGACGACACGGTGAATACCTTTACTATCTAACAAAAACAGCCGTTCAGGCTGTTTTTTCTTTAATATCCGTTCATTTCTACTCACTCTTTAGCCATTTTTTCAAGGCGTTTTTTTAAGTTTACGCTAAGCATCTTCGTTGACGCCAAATATTCTTTCCAGTAGCATCCATACTATACCTACCACTATAAAGGAGAAATATCATGACACAATCATATAAAACATTTTCAGGGATACCGTTATCCATCCTTGATTTATCACCACTAAACGATCAAGAAACCCCTCGTGACGCCTTACAACATTCGGTCGAACTTGCTCAACACGCAGAAGACTGGGGGTATTATCGTTATTGGGTAGCTGAACACCATAATGCCGCGTCTAGCGCCAGCGTATCACCACGCTCCTTATTAACCAAATCGCGAACCACACTAAAACCATCCGACTCGGTTCTGGTGGCATGATGTTACCCAATCATTCCCCGCTTGTCGTAGCTGAACAATTCGGTTTGTTAAGTGCCTTACACCCAAATCGGATTGATTTAGGACTGGGACGAGCTCCAGGAACAGATCAACTTACCGCAAGAGCTTTGCGGCGCGGTGACGTTCACGCTTTTCCTGAACACGTCCGAGAGATTCAGCATTATTTTAATGGCTCACCTAAAAAGCAGGTAAGAGCGGTGACAGCTGAGAACCAACAAGTGCCGATCTTCTTATTAGGCTCGAGTACCTTTAGTGCCAAGCTTGCTGCTGATATGGGACTTCGTTATGCCTTTGCCGGTCATTTCTCACCAGGTGAAGCCTCAGAAGCACTGTCACTTTATCGTGAACACTTTAAGCCATCCGAACACTTAGCAGAGCCTTATGCTATTTTAGCGTTAAATATTGTCGCAGGCGAAACCGACGACGAAGCTCGCTGGTTGTTTAGTTCCATGGAACAACTCTTTCTTAATATGATTCGGTCGAAGTCTTTACCAATCCAACCCCCACGTGATTTAACAGAGGAGATGTTGCCGCACGAACAAGCCGCCGTCAAACGCTCACTTGCCGGCAGTATCATTGGTTCACTTTCAACTGTTCAAGCTGAACTTGCCTCTCGCATTCAAACCTTACCTGTTGATGAGGTAATGGCGACATCACTCCTATACAATCAAGCAGACCGGTTAGCTTCTTATCAAAGAATGAGTAGGTTATTAGATAAAGACACTCTGTTAAAAGACCATGATGAAAACTGGTTTTCATCTAGATAAGATTACGCTATACTTATTGCAGCAACAAAATATTATAAAAGCGGTGACATACTATGTTAGAAGATACGGGAGAGCGCGTCATCCCAGAAGAAATGTCCATCACAAACGAATTATTGATTGAACACGTCGCACGGTATCACTTTGCCTTACCTTTTATTACGAAAGGAAGGGTACTAGATATGGCCTCTGGTTCTGGCTTTGGTACGCATATTATTGCGAAAAAGAAAAAGAAAGTGATTGATGAAATCATTGGTCTTGATCTTGATGAAAAGGCATTAGCTTACGCTAGACATAATTACTATCACCCAAAATCCTCTTTTCATCAAGCGGATATAACTGAAGAAAATCTCGTTGATCGCTTTGGACAATTCGATGTTATTACAAGCTTTGAAACGTATGAGCATATTGAAGAGGAAACGATTTTCTTAAACAATGCTTACGACCTTCTAAAACCAGGTGGCATCTTGATTATGTCGACACCCTTTGGTGCGGGTCGTGGTGAACCTTGCGGCTCACCTTTTCATGTGCATCAAATTACACCAGATGAATTTAAAGCACTTTTTAGCGATAAACAAGTGACCTCTATTGATTACTACTTACAAAAAGGCGCTTTGATTCAAAAAGAAGCTGATCCTGTCCCTGATTATTATCCCCTTGGGATTCTTGTATTAACAAAATAATGACATCACCATTATGCGTCCTTCTGATTATCTTTAGAAGGACGCATATTTTTTGTTCATGCTACTAGAGATGAAATTTTACATAAATATAACATTGAATTCATACTCACTTCACACCTACCCACTAAAATACCTATGAGAGAAGTAGGAGGGATATGATGTTTAAAAGAGAGAAGTTAACGATGGGACAGCAACTAACCACTATGATGCTCGTCATTTTATCAATCACCACCATTGTGGTAGGGACTGTCAACTATACCATGAGTAAAGACCAGCTATTAAATACAACAAAAAACCGTCTCGCCCGTGAGACAGATATGATTAAAGAAATTTCAGCAAATTTAGATTTTGTTTACGTCAGTGATTACGACTATTTTTATCGCTTTAGGGCGAGAAGACACCTTCCTCAAGTGCGTCAGCACTAGGTGGGTGATGAATTGCTTGTTTTGAATATTTTTGAAGTGACAAACATATATTCCGCACGGTATAATTAAAGCACTAACAGTGACCGTCACAAAACAAAGGGAGGGTGTGTATCATGGGCATGAAGGCAATCTTTTCAAATCGCTTATATAAGCATAAAATCGATGTAACTTTGTTATGTCCATAGATCACACCTTCGGGTGTTTAATCAAGCCAAACATTTTCGCTATCAAGCGGAGGTCCGGGAGCTCAGGGGCGTGAAAGCGAAAAATTCCGTCTCCATCCATCAACAATTGAAACAACGTTACGGATTAAATGATTATTATGCGAACAGCGCTGTTCAAGAAGGACGCGCGCTTGACGACACTTCAAAAAATAAAA
>NZ_BAXD01000038.1:0-22996 GCF_001310395.1 Halolactibacillus sp. JCM 19043 | reverse complement strand
CAAGCAACCGTTACATCCTTGCGCTCCCGCAAAAGCTAGAAAGCTATTGCAAGAAAGAAAAGCAGTTATTCATAAGAAGTATCCTTTTACGATTCGGTTAAAAGAAAAGAAAGAAAAAGCTAAAAAGTGACTATCGATTGAAGATAGATTATGGAAGTCGCTACACGGGTTTATCCATCACGAAGGACAATCATGTGGTCTGGTTAGCTGAAATCCATCATCGTACGAACATCAAGAAAAAATTAGATGATAGACGTCAGCACAGACGATTCAGAAGGCATAAGTTAAAGTACCGTCAATCACGATTCTTGAATCGAAAGAGGAAAGAAGGGTGGGTACCTCCATCTTTACAAAGTCGAGTGGATCACATTCAATCATGGGTTTACAAAATAAGAAAACTGATTCCTATAGGATACATTTCGTATGAAAATGTAAAGTTTGATACACAACTTCTACAAAATGCTGAAATTAGTGGAATAGAATATCAACAAGGGGAATTAACAGGTTATGAAATTCGCGAATACCTATTAGAAAAATTTGATAGGAATTGCATGTACTGCAAAAAAAAGAATGTACCATTAGAAATTGAACATATTATCCCTAAAAGTAGAGGTGGCAGTAATCGAGTGGATAACTTAGGTATAAGTTGTCATTCTTGTAACCAAAAGAAAGGAAACTTAACTGCAGAAGAATTTGGTTATCCGGAAATTCAGAAGCAAGTTAAGAAGTCATTAAAAGACGCTGCCATCCTTAATGCAACTCGTTGGAAGGTCTATGATATCTTGAAGAATACAGAGTTAGACATCGAATGTGGCACGGGTGCCCGAACAAAAATGAATCGCATCCGTTTAGAGTTAATTAAGACACACTACTACGATGCTTGTTGCGTAGGCAAATCAACACCTGATACGCTTATCTTTGAAACGAAAGATGTCCTTATCATTAAGGCGCTAGGCAGAGGAACGAGACAACGAGTTTCACTTGATAAATATGGTTTTCCGAGAGCCTACTTTCCTCGTCAAAAAGATTATTTCGGTTTTACAAGTGGGGATATGGTTAAAGCTGTTGTCCCTCAAGGGAAAAATAAAGGAATTTGGCATGGTGGTGTCGCTTGTAGAAGTACAGGGAGTTTCAATATCAATCTGAAAGAAGGGAGAAAACAGGGTATTAACTATAAGTATTGTCAAACTACCCAAAAAGCAGACGGGTACAAATATATGATAGAAAGGAGAGAAGCGTAAACCAATCACACACGTCCGCACGAATGGATTTTGGGGGTTCCTGTGATTTGGTTTCGTGATTGACATGATAAGTCATGAAATATTACAAGAAATCAAGAAGGATTTGAAAGAATACCACTCGGAACTATATTTAGAATCCTTTGTAAATATGGATGCTAGGGAGGTATTAAAGCGAATTGTCAAAGAAAAGCATCAAACGATTTTAAAAGATGATGAGCGATTGAATTATGTCGTATCTGAAATCGTTGGGTTAGGTGTAATTGATGACATCATAAGTAAGGATGAAACAGTAACGGATGTCAGTTATAACGGAACTTCTTTAATTGTTGAAACACCAAATGAGAAGTATGAACACGAAAGTGTTATTGAAGAAGATTATATTAATCAAATTATACAAAAATTCGCTAATGCAGTAGGAAAGGAATTTACACCTAAGTCACCAATTCTTGATGCCGCACTTAATAATCTTAGAATCAATGCTGTTCATCGTTCTATCAGTAGTTACGGTACGACAATGGCTATCCGTGTGAGTCGTCCTGTACTTGCACTTAATCATAGTAATTTTGACAACTTTGCTCCTGAGTATATGTTGGAATTCTTTGAAGCAGCTGTTGCATCACGATGTAATATTGTTATTGCTGGTGAGACGGGAACAGGAAAAACAGAGTTTCAGAAGTTCCTAACAAGCTTTATTCCCTTTAATGAGAAAATTGGTTGGATTGAAGATACTTTAGAGGGGCATGTTAAAGAACTATTTCCGGAAAAAGACATTATTAGTTGGTTGGTGACACCAAGTACAAATCATTCTACGTTAATTAAAGCTATGTTAAGAAATAATCCAACGTGGATCAACGTTTCCGAGACAAGGGGAGAAGAAGCCTATGAGATGATTCAAGCAGTATTAAGTGGTCACCATATTATTACTACCGCACATACAGTCAACGCAAAAGCTATACCGACTCGCTTTATCAATATGGCCAAGATGGGTTATGCCGTTGATGAGAAATCATTAGAAAGAGATATTTTTAGGTATTTTCAGTTGGGCGTTTTTATTAAAAAGAAACGCATTAAAGGGAAGATGATACGTTTTTTATCAGAAGTTGTTTTCTTTTTAGATAACGGACAGTGTCACACAATATTTGAAACAATTGAAGAAGATGATGATCTCAATCATCGCCTTCATACTTTACCAGTTGAATTTGCTGATCGGTTAAAAGAGTTCAATCTTCAGCTAAGTAACGTGTTGCGCAAGAATCAACCAATACCAGTGTAATAGATAGGAGGTACATGAAGTGGCAAAGAAAAAGAAGAAAATTTTTAATATTGATGAAATCAACGCTTATCGGGTCGCATACGGTAATCCAATTGAACGGAAAGACATTATCAAATCGATAATCTTTCCGTTTTTTATATGCGCTCTTTTTGTCTTCATCTTATTTTTTAAATGGTGGCTAGCTGTTATTGCAGGTTTTATCGGTGTGGTGTATGCATTCAGCTATACGATTCCTCAAAATGAGCGAAGAATTTACGAGCTGAAATCGTTTAAAGAACGCAATAAATTTGTGAACAACATGACACAAATTCTAACGAATGCGGATCGCACAGTCTTACAAGCCATACAGATTGTATCTGATCGAGCAGAAGGAGAATTCAAACAAGAATTAATGATTTTACAGTCCGATTTAATCGAGGGGTCTAGAGAAATAACATTGCGAGCTTTCAAGCGTTTGGAAGAAAAATATCCTAGCGATGTGATGTTTGCGCAGTATATTGAGCAACTTACGACAGCAGCTTTAGAAGGCAGGAACAATTTAGATACATTAAAGGATATTAAGTCGTATCACAACATGGTTAAAGATCGGCAAAACTCATTCTTTATATCAAAAGAAGAAAAACACAGAGAATTTAATTTCATGGTTAAAGTAGCGTTGATATTCATAGGTGCTATTATCTTTTCATTTGGCTTCCGACAATATATCGATGTATTTACTAACGGTATTATTGGTTGGGTGACAGCGAGCATCTATTTAGTTGCTATTATGTTTATCTATCATTCTTTTAATCAGCGAATGGCAGATGATAGTGTACTGGAGGTAAATGTATGACAACGATGGAAAAGATTTATCATCGATTAGCTGAAAAAGACCTTAGAAAAATGTTACATCGCATGAGATATAGTGAGGATAAATTTTATGAAATACAAAAGAAAAGGGTCATTCGTGGCATACTGATGCTTCTATTAAGTATATTTTTAAGTTTTTTTTCTTGGACATATGGTGTGTTTGGCCTTATATTGACTGTTGTTCAATGGATGAGTCAATATCGATCAATTAAAGGTAGTTATCGAAATTTTATATTTAAACAACAATTAAACTTTTCTAAATTTGCAAGAATGCTAATTCCTTACCTTTATGAAGATGGAGCAACCTTATACAGTGTATTTAATCGCTTATTAAATCGACTAGAAGAAAGCTATGTAAAGCAATGTTTAGAACGATTAATTATAGACATGAATAATCATCCGAATTCTGCTATCCCATTCAAAGAATTTGGAGAGACAGCATCAGGAACAGATGAAGGTGTTTTATTTATGCATACATTGCATGATTATCAACAGAACAGCTTTGATCGCAGTATTATTCAAGAACTTGGACGCATGGCAAGCGAAGATTTATTTAAGGGAATAGATGAAATTATTGCTTTTAAATTAAGGAAATTTAATTTGTTTCCTACTAAATTAACAATGATTAATTTAATCATTGTTATGGGCTATATGCTTGCGGTATTTATGGATTTGTTTAAAGACATCCTACCTAAATAGATGTCGTGAAAGGATGTGATTAAATGTTAGAAGGCAGTATTATGAGTGCCGGAAAAATGTATATGACCATGATATTGATTGCGCTGATTGTAACAATATCAGTTTTTCTTTTTCATGTTCAGCAATCCAATCATTTTAAGCAGTATGTGAATTATCAGATTGAACGTTCCGGCGGACTCACGGTGGATACGATAGACACAATTAACCAATATAGCAAACAAAATTTCAATGGTATTTTTTCCTTGGATGATTCTCAACAAACAGGAAAAAACCATACGGTGAAACTGTCGAGTATCAAGCGAATGTAAGTATTAAGTTTCTATTTTTAGACTTCGATATTGTTGAGTTACCACTTTCGGGATCAGCAATATCTTTAGTTAGATAAAAAAATTGAAGGAGGTGTTATTCATGTTAGATCAAAACACAGACCGTTCAGGTTGGGCGATGGTTGGACTTGTTGCTCTAGGTATTACTTTAACTATTGTCACAGCAGCATCAACAGAAATTGGTGGTTTAGTTGTCGATCAAGTTAAAGCTTTATTTTTAAATGCATAAAACAAAATCTAATTTAACAGAATAGGAGACGATAAAAATGTTAGATCAAAACACAGACCGTTCAGGATGGGCAATGGTGGCACTTGTTGCTTTAGGAATTATTTTAACTATTGTCACAGCAGCATCAACAGAAATTGGCACGTTAATTACTGATCAAATTAAAGCACTGTTTACTGGTTGATGAGTTGCATTGCTCGTTAATACACAACGAACGCTTCTATACATGAAGCTATATTTTAAATTCAGAATGGAGAATGACACATGAAAAATTTAATACTTAAAAAGACTTCTAAAATCACATTAGCACTAGGTTTTCTATACTTTATTTTATTACCGGAGGTAAGCTTCGCAGCATCGACAGGCCAAGTAAAGAGTAAATTAAATAGTGGTTTTACGGCAATACAGGGTGTCTTAACAGGGATTGTTGTTGTTATTGGTGTAATTGCAGCCATTAAAATTTTCCTTAAATATATGCCTTCTTTAGACGATCCACATAGTAAAAATGAAATGTGGAAATCTATCGGTGGTGTGGGTGTTGCGGTTGGTGGCGCAGCGGCAGCTGTGTGGCTTGTACCATGGATTTTTTCACTCTTCCAGTAATCATAGCGAAATGGGGAGATAAGTATGTCAGATGTTAATGATGTAAAAGCAAGTTTACTAGAGTTGTTAAATGAAGGGAGAGAGAATCGTCGCAAGTGGTTTTTTCCCCGAAATGTTGATAGTCGTTACAAATTAATTGCTAATCTCACGTTAGGTGAGATTGTTAAATATTTTATCCCTGCACTAGCTTTAGTTGCAGGGATTTGCTTTATACCGCCTTATAATAGCGTCATTCTTTGGATAGTAAAATCTGTTTTTATTGTACTGATTCTACTTGTTCCAATGGTTTATGTTATGTATCGGCCAGTAAAAGGACGAGATAATATTCGTACGAAAGACTTTATCAAGGAATATGCAATGTTCCAACAAAAACAAAAAATATATTACAAAGAACCGAAAAAAAAGACCGTGGGAGGTTGATCCGTCATGAGTGATAAATTTATAGATGAATTAAGCCCGATTGGCGGTGTGTATTCAGATTTTATCTATATGAAAGATAATCGGTTGATATCCATTATTAAAGTGCAGGGGTTTAACGTAGATATGCTATCATCCTATGATCAGAACACATTATTTGATGATTATGGTACATTCATTGCACAAAATGCACATTATCTACCGCAAACTGTATCAAAAACAGTTCCTATTAGGTTGGAAGATTATATTAAAAATTGGAAGAAAGTTTATGTCATATCTGAAAAAGAAACGCAAGCCAATGAAGAATTACGGCAACTGAGAGCAAGCTATTTAGCAGAATATCAAAAAGTAGAATCGAATGTAAAGATGGCCAAGAAAGAACATTTTATGGTTTTGAGTGAGGATATCAAAAAGCCGACGATTGAATTTTTAAAAGCAGCTGAACAAAACTTACGAGCAAAAACAGACGAGGTTAAACGGTCTTTAGGTGATTTCTTAGAAGGATATACATCGAATATTACTGTTTTGAGTAGTTATGAGGCGAAGAAATTACTTCACCAATACTTAGATTATGAAATGTCTATGTTTGGATAGGAAGGGTTCTAACTTTTAAGTTATATCTATAAAAAATTATAAAAATAACTAAATATTTTATATTTTTCATCAAAATAATAAGCAAAGGGGTGAAAATATGAATTGTTATCCGATTGGTGAGTTTCCAAAGAAAATCAATGTCATCGTATTCAGTTGTCGCTTGAAAGGAAAAAGAGCGAACAAAGCCAAGAAGTTATTGCATGAGTTGATCGAAGATGATTAAAGCCTACAAGATCAAACTCAATCCAAATAACAAACAACGCACTCAATTAGAACATTCCGCAGGAGTCGCTAGATGGGCGTATAATTGGGCGTTGGAACAAAAGAAAAAGCATTACGAAGAAACAGGCAAGACGATTTCACAAGGGGATTTAAGGAAACATTTGACGAAACTGAAACAAACTGACGACTATCAATGGCTATTTCAATTCAGTAACAATATTACGAAACAGGCAATCAAAGATAGTGATGAAGCGTTCAAGCGTTTTTTTAAAGGACAAGCAAAATACCCCCGATTCAAGAGCAAAAGAAAATCGAAGTGGTCATTCTATAACGATAATCACAAGGTGAAATTGTCTGATACACATATCCGATTAGAAAAAATCGGGTGGGTTAGATTTGCAGAAACAGGATTTTTATCAAACGAGTTCAGACCGTTAGCCTACCGAATTAGCCGATACGGGTTGCATTGGTATGTCAGTATAACCGTTGAGAGACCCGATTCATCTGATTACTCAACACCTGTAAATGAGCCAATCGGTATTGACTTAGGGATAAAGACGTTGGCAACGGTTAGTCATGGAAAGATTTATACCAATATCAATAAAAAAAACCAGGTTAGAAAGATCGAGAAGCGTCTGCGGAGGTTGCAACGGCAGGTTTCTCGTAAATACGAAATGAATAAGGAGGAACGACGTTATCGGAAAACGTGCAACATTATAAAAATCGAAAATGAGATGACGAGGTTGAGAACACGTTTGAACCATATTCGAACTGATTATATTCACAAAATGACGAGTGAGATTGTGAGAACCAAACCATCGCACATTGTCATTGAGGATTTAAACGTTCGGGGTATGATGAAGAATAAGCATTTGTCTGATCACGTTTCAAAATGTCATTTCTATGAGATTCGCAAACAACTGACCTACAAGACAGAACAGTTGGGAATTTCATTGGTTGTGGCAGACCGTTGGTATCCTTCTTCAAAAACATGTTGTGAATGTGGCGTGATTGACAAAACACTGAAACTGTCTGATCGAAAAATGAAATGTAAGTGTGGAAGCAGGATAGACAGGGACTTAAATGCCAGTATCAACCTTTCAAGATTAGCCGTATAGTCACAATCAGGACACGGCTGATTGTACCGTGAGTTACACGGGAATTAACGCCCTCGGAGTGTTACAACAAACGAGAGTAGTATCTTTACAGATATAAAATCGGACACAGTGAACAGGGAAGAAAACAAAAAACTCTCTTTTGTAGATTTTTATAAGTTTTTCGTAACGGAGAATAAAGTTTGGGATTACTAACACCTTCAAAAAAGAAAAGTAAAACACAAAAAACAACAAAGAATGAGATAAAATCACTCATTGATCAAGAATCTTTGGAAAGTATTTATCCATTTGTGTTTGAATTAAACAGAGAATATATTGCATCGAGTGGAAATTACATTAAACCTTACGTTATTTTGACGTATCCAAGTGAACCGACAGGAAATTGGCTCTCCCCTTTAAAAAAACTAAAGGGAAATATCACGATCAGTCAGTTCCTTGAACCGGCTAACGGGGAGGTCTTAAACAGTTACTATAACGAAACGATTAAGAATAAAGAAGCTGAATTATTAAGAACAGTTGATTATCAAATGCAACAAAAGATAAACCGAGAGATTAAAACCGCAAAACAGCAATTGGAACAGTCGTTAGACGAAAAAAGTGCGTATGTTTATTTATATACATACATACTCCTGCAAGGGACGTCTGAAGCTGAATTAAAGGCCTTAGAAGAGAATTTAAACCGCATCTTGTTAAAACTACACGTTAAAGCTATCACGCCTTACAGACGTATAGATGAAGCATTTTGGTCAACGCTTCCAATACAACAAAATTCTTTAAAAGAATACACGTACTATATGACAAATTCAATGAGTGCCAGTTCTTTTTTTCCGTATGATGATAATGAAATTTGTGATATCACGTCAACTTCGACATTAGAAGGGATTAATAAAGAAACGGACAGTTGGATCTCGATTGATTATAAAAACAAGCGAAAAACACTTAATCGTGGGAAAGTTGTGATTGGTACTTCCGGTGTTGGGAAGACGACTTATATGTGGTCAATCTTATTAAAGAAGCTCGCTTTAGGTGAAGATCAGATTTATATTATTGATCCGGAAAACGAATACAGCGAAAAGGTTCGGAAATATGGCGGAACGGTCATTGATTTATCAAGCGTCAGTTCAACGATCATTAATCCCTATCAAATTTTTTCATCGGTATTGGATGATGAAGAAAATAATCACAGTATTCATGAAGATTTAAGCGAAGTGGAAGTTGAAAATTTAATCAAGCAACGGATTCAACGATTAAAAGGGTTTCACAAAGTACTAAAACCTGATATGAATCAAGAAGAAATATCAATTATCTCGTCGGAATCAAAGAAACTTTACGATACGTTCCGGTCAGTTAAAAATCTTAATAAAATGGAGAATACAGACTGGCCGATTTTAGAAGATTTATATAATCGCTTGAGCGAGATGAAAAGTCATGATCCAAGTAAGTTTAAACGTGTTGAAAGTTATTATTATATTTTAGAAGACTTTGTTCATGGATCAAGTACGTTATTCAACGGACATACGAATATTGAGTTAAATACAAAGGTTGTGTCCTTTAATCTAAAGCCACTTCAAACAGAAAAAGACGTACAAAGCGCTGCTTATCTCAACACATTTTCTTATCTTTGGGAGATTATCACAGCTGATAAAACACAGTCTTGTGAACTTTTTTGTGATGAATTCCACTTCTTATTATTAAATGAGGAAAGTGCTGATTTCTTCTTTCAAGCCTATAAACGGTTTCGGAAGTACAATGCAGGGGCGACAGTCACCACCCAACAAATTGAAGATGTATTGAACGCTCCTAAAAATACGGGCGCTGCTATTATCGGTAATAGCTTTACAAAGATATTTTTCGGATTAGAAGGACGAGAAGTCGATGTATTAAAGGAAAAATTAAAACTTCCCTTCAGCGAAAAAGAAATAGGTTTCCTGAAGCGTCAAACACAGGGGGAAGCACTCATTAGTTATGGTAGCCAACGAGCGTTTTTAAAAGTTGTTCTAACGGAGGAAGAAAAGCGCATCTTGAATCCTGAAGAGTATGAACGTACGACGGGTAAAGACGCACGAATACAGCCTGATTGGTCAAGCAAAGTATTCCTTACACAAAATGAAATATTTGAAATTGAAGATTTAATCGATAAGGAGGAGCGATTGAAACGATGAAAAAGATTACGACCATCGATAACTTAACGTTTTATGTAAGTGGATTATCTTATAAAGTTGAGGTCAACGAATCAGATACAACGGCAAGATCAATTGAAGATTTAGAAGACCTTGAACGTATTCATCCTGCTTATGTGGAATTAGACAGTGTTAGTCGATCAAATCAGAAATACCAATTAAATTATGAACTTCCAGAAGGCTATCAACCTTTCACACATGCAAAGAAGTATAGATTAGTATCAAAATTACAGCTCATTCAACGGCTGTTAGCATTTGATCCTTTAGGTGACGGAACAAAAACATATTTAGATTTGAATAATGTCTTTTTCAAAGGGTTTAAAGAAATTAAAGTATTATATCGTTCAAATGGGCACTTACCTTATCACGGTATTACCCCTTTAGAACAGTATAAATTGTTTGCACTAGGGTTAATCAGTGAAAAGTTCACTTATAAAAAATATGTGGTGAACAAAGATTTATTGTTAAAAAAAGAAGATGAACATTTGTTGTATCGTATTAATGCAGCGCAAACCGTTAGTGAATTAAAAACATTAATTAGTGAAGTGTTGGTTGATGAACAAGCTAAGTATCATGAAAAAATAAAAAAAAGAAGTTGATCAGAAACAATCTAAAAAAAGAAAATCATGGGTATTAAGAGGAGTTCTAACGATATCAATCGTTAGTGCTTTTTTCTTTGGCATGCAACAAGTTGAATCAACCTTGGCCAACGCTTATAAAGATGATCTATATCAATTAAATTTAGAGAATGAAATTTTGCTTGCTGCATCATCCGGCCAAGTAGAACAAGCAGCGCAATTGATGGAAGAGAGAGGGGACGAACCGAAAGCCATTGCCCGTTTATTTTTAGATACTGGCATGTATGATGAAGCCATCGCCTATGATGAGACAATGGAAGAAGCCGTTATTGACCGATTATACGAACTAGATCAAAAAGAAAAGATTTTAGGTTTGGCATCAGATTCAGAATTCATGACCGTCGAAAAGCAAATTGTAGAATATAATACCGATGTGTTGGATAATCAAATATCACTAATTGAAAACAAAGACACACTTAAACGTTTAGGTTTAGCGTATATTGAACATGAAGAATATGAAAAGCTAGAGCCATTACAGCAATTTCTAGATGATCAAGAGCTTAACCAATATGTTGAACGCTCATATTTGATGAAAGACATTACAGAAATCAATAGACAAATTTATGAGTTATCAGAAAATAATGAAGAAGATAAGAGTGAAGAAATTGCAACATTGAATGAAACGTTGAGAAGTAAACAACGTGAATTACTTGAAATTGAAGAATCTTTAGGGATTGACGAGCAATGAATCCAATCGTCGCTAAAATTGCCATACAGTTAGCTGCTGAAGCTTACAAACATCGAAAAAAGATTATAATTATTATTATTTCAGTGTTAATTTTCCTTCTCATTTTGTTTGCAGCCATATTTGGTTCTTCAGATGAATCCAAAAATGACTATCCTAATATCAGTGATGAGGTAATGGCTTTTTATCCCGTTGTATCTAATTATGCAATGGTCTATGATATTCCGGAATATACGGATATAATTTTAGCTATTATTATGGTTGAAACAGAGGGAAAACAGCTTGATATTATGCAAAGTTCGGAGTCTTTAGGTCTACCAGCAAATTCTATTACAGATCCAATCACTTCAATTGATGCAGGTATTAAACATTTAGCTAAAGTGATAAAAGATGCTGAAAATCGAGGTTTAGATTTTTGGACACCAATTCAAGCCTATAATTATGGTGGAGGATTTAATGATTATGTAGCGTCAAATGGAAAACAATATACCTTTGACTTAGCGTCAAGTTTTGCAGCAGATAAATCAAATAGCAACGTTGTTCCTTATAACAACCCTGTCGCATCTTTTAATGGCCATTGGCGTTATAGTTATGGAAACATGTACTATGTAAAGTTAATACAACAGTTAATTGGTGGCGCTAGTGATATCGGTAATGTTGATGCAAGTCCTTTAGGCGGTGATAACTACCAAGCACTAATGAGTGAAGCTATACGCTATGATGGTTGGTCGTATCAGTGGGGTGGTGAAAGTCCCCGTACATCGTTTGATTGTTCAGGTCTTACGCAATATGTCTACAACTCAATTAGTTATGGTTTACCACGGACAGCTGCTGAACAATATAAAGCAACGATTCGGATAGCTGAGCCACAACCAGGTGATTTAGTATTCTTTAAAGGAACAAACCCGTCTCGTCCAGCGAATTCTATAACTCATGTTGGTATTTATGTTGATAATACTCGAATGTTTGATGCATCATCTTCGGGAATAGGCTATCACAATTGGTCAAGTGGTTATTGGGGTAAACACTTTGCCGGGTTCGGAAGAGTTTTCAAATAAGGAAGGTGGTAAAACATGAAGTTGAAATTAATTATTGGTTTGAGTGTTATAACGGTTCTTTCTGTGTTTGCTAATCTTGTTATTTCCTTAAATTTAACACAAGCATTGGCCGAGAAAGATGATGCCATTGATAAATCTCAGAACTACGAAAAAAAACTTGAAGAATTAGAGGAAAAAACAACACAAGAAAGTCGCCAAGAATATGTAAATGGTGATGCAATTGAACAACTGATTGAATCTTTTTTTAGAACGCACTACGAATATGATCAATCGAGTTATAAAGAGAGAATTCCTAATATTAAGGCATACGTTAGTGACGAAGTATATGGCCAATTAACAACGGCTGGCGTTCCTGAAGTACCTAGTATTGAATTCTCGAATACTGTTGAAAATATTCAAATATATTTGACGGAAAAATCATCGCATGTCGAGTCACTCATTTTATTAGATACCACATATCAGGTCGCTGATTTTGATAACTCTGTCATAACGCAACTATTCAATGTTGAAGTAAAAGACAATGTGATAACGAAATTAGAGCTAGTCGGTACGTTTTCCAAACTCTCAGAAAGTTAGGTGAATGAAGTGAAACTAAAAATAACTATGGTGACGGTATTGAGCCTATTGCTGTATGCAATGGTGCTTTTTTTATCCGGTATTTTACCTTTAATAGGTGAACATAAGACATCTTTTAATCAATCTATTCTTGTTGAATACACAATTGACTTAATGTGGCATCCTTTTTCAACAGCTAAAGCAATGATTATTGACGGAAATCCCTTGTTTATCATTGGCATGATTGCGGCCACAGGTGTTATTGTTTATATGATAGTTAAGATGTTTTCAAAAAAAGATTATGAGAATGTGGGAGAAAATTATGGGGTGCAAGGTTCAGCTCGATTTGCTAAGAATAAAGAGTTGTTTATTGATGAACAATTATGGCACCTTGATTCTAATTTGCTAAATAACATTATTGTAAATGATTTTAAAAAAGAATTGAAAGATGGTGAATGATATGAAGGAAGCCTACAGTGGCATTATTTCAGGTATCAAAGATGGTGAGTTACTTATTCAACATGAAGAAAGTAAATTAGCTAATCGTAATTATTATGTTGTAGGAGGGCCTGGTTCTTTTAAAACACAGTCGTTTGTTTTAACGAACATGGTCAATATAAGAGATTGTTCCATCGTTGTGACAGACCCTAAAGGCGAAGTCTATGAAAAGACAGCGAAAATTAAAGAAGCTCAAGGTTATGAAGTTCGGGTAATAAATTTCAAGAACATGACAGCTTCAGATCGATATAATCCTTTCGGATATGTACGTAAGGATTTAGATGCGACAACTGTTGCAAATACGGTTGTCAGTGCAAAAAACGATCCAAAGAAAAAAGACATTTGGTTTAATTCTCAGCTTAGTTTACTAAAAGCACTGATATTATTTGCAAAGACTGAATTTCCACCAGAGAAACGCAATATGGAGGGTATCTTAGACTTTCTACAAGAATTTGATCCTGAAGCCAATGAAGACGGCGAAAGCGAATTAGACAATCAATTTATGGCCTTAGATTTAAGACATCCGGCTAGGCGTACTTACGAATTAGGATTTAAGAAATCACAACAAAACACAAGAGGAAGCATCATCATTAGTTTACTCACAACTATTGGTGATTACGTTGATGAAGAAGTATCAAATTTTACAAGTACGAATGATTTCTTTTTTCAGGACATTGGTAAAAAACGTATAGCACTATATGTATTAATCCCTACGATGGATAAGACATGGGAATCCCTGATTAATTTATTCTTCACACAAATGTTTCAAGAGTTGTACTTACTGGGTGATAATCATGGTGCAAAACTACCCGTACCAACCGTGTTTTTACTGGATGAATTTCCTAACCTTGGTCGTTTTAATGATTATGAAGAATTTTTAGCAACTTGTCGTGGTTATCGCATCGGGTGTTGTACCATTCTTCAAAATCACTCGCAAATGGTTGATAAATACGGTCGAGATAAAGCTGAATCGATACTTGGTAACTGTGCATTCAAACTGTGTTTAGGTAATGTTAACGAAACATCGGCAACCTATTTTAGTAATCTGATGGGTAAAACAACCATCAAAGTTGATACAGGAGGTCATTCAGTATCGAAAGGAAAAACAGGTAGTTCATCCAGTTCTCATAATTACTCATATTCTCAACGATCGTTGATGAACATGGATGAAATTTTAACGATGCAAGAAGATGAAAGTATTTTGATTATTGCTGGCAAGTATCCTATTAAATTGAGAAAAGCCTTTCAATTTAAGTTGTTTCCGAGTTTACTTGATCAATACGAGGTATCACAACAAAATTATCGGCATCATATGTCTGATGAAGCAAAAGCATATTATGATCGTTTAAATGAAGCCTATAGTAATGGTGTAAAGACAATTGAGGAGAAGCAATCAATTGACGAGCAAAATGCATCAGAAGATATTCAAACGGAAGAATTAAATGTAGCAAAACAAATGATGTCCGTGTTGAGAGATGAGGTGGAGTAAATGGTTTCAGATTGGATAAAAGGGGAACTTAATGGTTTAATCGAAGACACTTTAAACGGTTGGATAGAAGAGTTCATGAATTTTATTTTATCACTCGTCAATGAGCTCGTTTTTAATATACCTGAGAATGATTTTGCAAACGATGTAATTAATATTTTAACTTGGTTGACCAGTTTGGCTGCGGTTGTCGTTGTCGTTTATAAAATTATCGAGTACATCATCAATACATCAACAGGGACACAACAGTACCCTTTAGATGAAATTTTCGTTCGTGTGGGAAAAAGCGCAGGAGCTTTATTGGTTTTACCTTGGTTTTTGCGTTGGATGATCTTTGACGTAGCTTTTCCTTTATCCAACTATTTTGCGGCAGCAGGGACAGATTTTGATGGACAGGCCGGATTCACACTATTAAAAGCAGCTTTAACAGGTTTTTATACAGGGATGGGTGGCATTGTACTTGTTTTATTTTTAATCTTTTTCCTGGTTGTCTTCATTATGTTTCTTTATTCCGTTTGTGTATTTTATGCAGATATATTACTGATGCAAGTTTTTATCGCCCCCGTAGCTTTATCAATGATCGCTGATGATAATAACTTTATGCAAGTATGGTGGAGAGAATTGTTATCACAAGTGTTATCACTATTAACAAAACTCTTTCTCATGACGCTCATTATTAACACTTTATTTACAGGTGAAGGTAACATGATGCTAGCGATTGGGGCGGGAGCACTTATTATTAAAAGTCCATCTATACTAAAACATATGTGGTATGGCGGTGGCGGTGCACGTGCGACAACAAGAGGTATTGGATCAGGTGGATCAATGGCTACACGTGTTATGATACAAAAGTTAATGAAGTAGGGGGTAACAAAGTTGTATTTGATAGAGTTTAAAAACATCAATCATACAGACGATATATTCTCTTTCGGTAAATACCTCACATTTACTAAGGCAAATGAGATGCTTTTAGAAGCTGTTAATCGATATAAGATTAAAGGCAAGAAGTCTAAAATCGGTTATAAAATTATTGAACAAGAATCCAAAGATATTTTATTTAACTCTCGCATCATCATTAATGGTGATATCGAGAGTCTTTTTAATATCATTTTAAATAATAAGGGCATAGATATAGACATTAAAAACTATGTTAAAAACGTTTCTGATGAAGCAGTTATAGAAACAAGTATTAATATCCCTGAAGCGAAAAAACAAAAAGAAAAAAGTTAATGATCTACGTGAAGAAAAAGAGCAATTAGTTACTTTACTTAGAGAACAAGAAAAAGAGTCTAGTAATAGGGAGTTAGAGCATCAAGAACAATTAAATAGACTAAAGCAAGAAATCGATCAAATTAAACAAGTTGTAGATAGCAAGGGAAATGAAGAACAAAAGTTAGAACAGGACCGTCTTAATCAGATAAAGGCATTAGAGGAAAAAAGATATCAACTTGAGCAACAAGCTCAGGAAAAAAGAAATGAAGAAAAACGAAAAAGAGAGCGTCATGAAAAAACGTTAGCTGAACTTGAGAAACAAAAAGAACTAGCTGAGGAAGAACTATCAACTTTAAATGAACAAGTAGAGATGTCTGAAGTTGAACGTAAAAAAAGACGACTAGAGCTTGAAGAACAACAACGGGAGTTAGAAAGAAGTAAAGAGCTAACATTAAATCAAATGACATTAGAGGAAGCGAAAGTAGATGCAGAATTCCCTTTAAATAATTCTGAAAAAGAAGCACCACTCACACAAGCCGTTTCTGTACCAAACATTGAAGAAGAAGAGCAAAATAAATGGATTATTTTTTCAAGAAAAACATGGGGAATAGTAAAAAAAATTACTCGATATATATTTATTAATAGCAAAAGACGTTTACGAGTGCATCGACAGAATAAACGAAAAAAGAAGGCTTTTGATGAACAATTACAGAAAGCGAAGATAGCATTCTTAAAGGAAATTCAGCAAGATAAAAAGCATCGAGAAAGACAGATTACGAAAGCTGAAAGAGAACGTTTAAAGGATCAGATGGCTTATGAACGCAAAGAAGCTCGTTATTTGAGAGAGATAAAGAAAAAGAAAAGAAGTTTTCCATCAAGAACTATATTTAGAATGTTAATAATTCTTCTGTTGATCTATGTTGCATTTGATTTCTTCATAAACCGTGATAGCAGTTATTTAATGATTATCCAAGAGAGGGGAAAATCTGTATATTATTCATTAATTGAATCTATTTTTAGCCTATAAGGAGGTTGATATTGTTGTTTGTTAATGAAGATCAAAAAAAAGTGGCTAACGATGTGGATATGTTGATTATCTTCTAGCTATAGGAGAGCCTTTGAAGCAAGAAGGAAGTTATTATCGTCATAGTGATCACGATAGTTTAGTTATCAATACGAAACAAAACTACTTCACATGGAACTCAAAAGGCGTTAGTGGTAATGCCATTACCTATTTAATGCACGTGAAGGGATTGAGTTTTCAAGAGTCTGTTCTCAAAATAAATGCCGATCTTGGCCAAAAAGAAATCAAGACATTTGATCATCAAAGTTGCAATAATTACTTAGATGAGTTTGTTTATAACGTAAATGAAGTTAGTAATACAGATGCTATTGAGTCTTACCTGATTGGTGAGAGAGGTATAGACAAAGATATTGTAAGGGATTTAATTAAAACAGATTATATAAAGCAGGACAGCTACAAAAATATTGTTTTCAAGTGGAAAAAAGACAATATGACTATTGGAGCCAGCTTACAAGGAACTACACTTATTCCTGAAGAAAAGCGAATTAGCCCAGACCGAGCTTATTTCAAAAAAATACTTAAAAACACCGAAGAAAACACGTATGAAGGTTTTTCCGTTCAAATAGGTCAACCTAAAAAAATATACTTTTTTGAATCGCCGATCGACTTGCTTAGCTATATGAGTTTATATAAAAAAAATATTAAGAATTGTTTGCTTAAAAGTATGGATGGATTAAAGCATGAAATCGTATTTAGAACAATATCTAGTACGTCAGATGTATTGAGACAACAAAAAAAGGATATTGAACAAATAAAGTTATGTGTAGACAACGATCAAGCAGGTAATGAGTTCGCTAATAAATTATCGTGTTATGCATATAAGAGAATAGATAAACATAAAGTGAAATTTACTTCCCATGTTCCCCAACGACCTAAAAGAGAAGAAAAATGGGATTGGAATAATGAGCTTAAAAAAAAGAAGATAGATAGGAGAATGGATCATGAAGGAAGTCTTTGTTTGTGAAAAACCGTCAGTAGCAAGAGATTTAGCTAAAACACTATCAGGTGGATATAAAGAGATAGGTGGCCACTATCAAGGAAATGATGGCCGTATCTATGTGAGTGCTTTTGGTCACCTTGTTACATGTGTAAAACCCGAAGAAATGAATAGCAATTGGGGATGGAAGGGTGATATATCACACCTTCCATTTTTCATTAAAGATATACCTAGAAAAGTAATTGATGATACCGGTATTAAGAAACAATATAAAATAATTGTTGATCAGATGAAACAAGCTGATGTTATCGTTATTGCGACAGATGCAGGGCGAGAAGGAGAACATATTTTTAGAAATATCTATAAACTTGCAGGTATCAATAAGCCATTAAAGAGATTGTGGGTACAAGACAGCACGGATTCAGGTATTCTAAAAGCTTACGAAAACATGAAAGATGGCCAAGACTATGAGGCTTAGCAGAAGCAGGAAAACTAAGGGAAGAAAGCGATCTTCTTATTGGATTAAATGCTACACAACTCGCAACAAAAGTGACTGGCAATCAAAAAGTGTTGTCATTAGGAAGAGTACAAACACCTACTCTTGCTATGATCGTTAAACGAGACTTAGCAATTGAAAACTTTTCAAAAGAAGTGTTTTATACTGTCATTGCGCCTATTAAAGATGGTAAAGGAGCATTTGAATTAAAATCAGATAAAGATGAGCGATTAGATAAAAATCATGCAAATACAATCCTTAATATGTTGGGTAATCGCACGGGCTGGAAAATCGATAAGGAGATTAAAAAGGAAAAGCCCAAAGGGCTATTTGATTTAACAACCTTACAAGAATACATGAATAAAAAGCATAAGTGGGGAGCAAAAAAAACACTCACTGTTACGCAAAAATTATATGAGAGTAAGTTTGTAACGTATCCTCGTACAGACAGCACATATATTGCAAGTGACGAAAACTTACCAGGTATTTTAGAAAAACACCAAGATAATGATGTGGTAAATCACATACTTACAGAAGGATATAAAATAGAGAAAACATTTGTAAATCCATCAAAAGTTAATGATCACGAAGCTATTACAATCACAACAAATGCAAATACAAAAAATCTCGAAGGTGACCAAAAATTACTGTATAACGAAATATTCACTCGTTTTATTGCGGCTTTTTATCCTTATGCTGTTAAAGAAATAACCACTCTTTCATTTAGTGATGGCGAATATCGTTTCGATACAAAAGATTCACGATATATTGAATTAGGTTGGCGATCTCTATATGATGAAGAAAAAAAATCAGAAGATACATTATCTAACGTAACATTAGATGATATTTTAGATTATGAATTAAAAGAAAAAGCAACAGCGCCACCAAAATATTATACAGAGGGTTCGCTGATCAATGATATGAAAAATGCCGGAAAGTTTTTATTGGATAAAGACGAACGTAAAATGTTAAGTGTAGTACAAGGAATCGGTACGGTAGCAACAAGAGCTGAAATTATCGAGAAATTATATCAGCGGGAATTTATTATGAATAAGAACGGAAAAATTATGTCCACTGCTTTAGGTCGTGAACTCATTAATATGATGCCGGACGATTTCAGCTTGTACAATGTTAAATTAACGGCCTTTTTTGAGACATTATTAGCATCTATTGAAAAAGGTGAGCTAAGTACGGAAGTTTTTTATGAAGAACTTGAAGGCATGATTAATAAGATGGCCAAGGAGATAAGAAAAAACGCAAAACAATTATCTTCAGGAAAAAAAGAAAAAGAAGTGATTGCGAAATGTCCGAATTGTGGCCGTCCAATGTATGAAAATCAGAAAGGTTATTCTTGTTCGGGATATAAAGAAGGATGCTCTACAACACTATGGAAGAACGGGTTAGAAAAACTCGGAAAGAAAAACATCTCTAAAACAGAAGCACAAAAACTTTTATCGGGGAAAAAAGTTAATGTAGCACTAAAAAGTAAAGCAGGAAATAAATATAAAAAAGACGTTACATTTAATACAAAAACGAATTGGATTGAAGTTGTTAAATAGTTAATAGGGTGGTGCTATTTTGAGAAAAAGAAAAACAAGTTTGTGTTTGTAGTTGCGTTAAAACAGCCTCTAGTAACAACTAATAAATAGGAGATGACATCATGTCAATAACAATTAGTTCAAAGAAAAGTATGCTAGGTAATAAAGCAATTTTAGAGCAAGATCACTTAAAGAAAATTGAACATTATATTAAACAGTTAGAAGCTAAAAATAGGGAATTAACACAAAGTAATAATAGTTTGACCAAAGAAGTTGGCTTATTAAGAGTAAGGTCTGGCAAATTAGCTTCGGAATTAAGTGATCTAAATTCCGAAAATAGTCAGCTAGAACAAGGCTTATCAGATGTTATTGATAATGTACCTAGATTTGATGAATATATTAAACTTTTGGGATTTCAAAGAGTAATAAATCGTCGATCGACAGAAGCTGAAATGTATCATTTTAATAAGGCAGAGGCTCAAGATGTTTTTAAACTAGGCTCAAATGTTGTTAAGAGTTTCATGAAAAACGAGGAAGCAAATATTCCATTTAGAAATGACACAACTAAAACAGCCAAGCTACTATTTGATAAACAAGTTAGTTCTACCGGAAATGATTACACACTGAGAGTTCAAGTGACAGATAGGGCTGATAATTCGATTGAAACGGATAGGGTAAATGATTTTATAAATAAGTACGAAAAATACATTACTTTAAACAAAGTCGAACAGTCAATAGATTCAATGAAATTACTTGAAGAAGTAGTAGATAATAAATATTCTATAATTTCAGCCAAAGAAGAATTGGATAGCTTAGAATATCTAAAATCGAATGTTTTAAATGGTATACATGAATCTTATCATGATGAAATTAGAGGCGGATTTATGAGCTATGAACATATTTCGGCATTAGAAAAAAAAGAAAATGCTAAATTAGATGTTGAAATTGCAAATACAGAAAAGTACTTGAATAAATTTCTTGATAAAGAAAAAGAATTGCAAAAATATATTGAAACAAACGGGAGTAATTATAATGATTATCTCAAAGATAATCGAGTGGATGAAATAGTTGACTACATTGGTCATACTGGTGATAATTTTGAAGATGCATATGATAACGTTATTGAAGATAAGCAAGAAACATCGCAAAGTTTAAGCTTATAACTTTTTAAAAGATCTCTTTCTAATAAGAAAACGATAGATGTTTGATAATCACTATTTAAAAGGGGCAGATAACGAATGAGTAAATTAGATTGTTTAATATCAGGTGTATTTCAAATTAATAAATAGGGTGGTGCTATTTTGAGAAAAAGAAAAACAAGAATAAATTCAGTAAATATGATACTGTTTTGTGTGCTATTTTCTTTAATAATGGTCGTATACCATCAGGTATATTGGCCATTATTTTTATTTGTTACTATTGTTGGATGTATAGGGTTTACCAGGGTTTTAATTAAACAAAAACTGCAACTAAGACTCAAAAAATCCGGCATAGAAGACATCCTACAGATGGACGGCTTTCAATTCGAGCATTATTTGGCCACGCTATTTAGAGACAATGGTTATGCTGTCAAAGTTACAAGTGCCAGAGGGGATTTTGGCGCTGATCTCTTACTAAGTAAAGATGGTAAAAAAATTGCTGTCCAAGCGAAAAGATATATTAAACCAGTTGGGATTAAAGCTGTCCAAGAGGTTATTGCTGCAGCAACCTATTACAAAACCAATGAATCGTGGGTTGTCGCCACAAACAGTTTCACAAAATCAGCAAAGGTGCTCGCTCATGCTTCAGAAGTAAAACTAATCGACAAAGAAAATCTGATTAGCATGATATTGAAAATGAATCCTGAAGCAAACGAAGTAGCTTCTAACACCTTGAAAAAAATTAAACCGAAAGATATTCGTTGTAAAAAGTGTGGTGGTGTCATGAGTGTGAAAAAAGGTAAGTACGGTAATTTTTATGGCTGTAGTCACTATCCAAGATGTACTCATACACAAAAGGTTGGATCATAAAGCGCATTTAAAGTCTCGTATGTGGTATATCAAGTTGAAATTAGTATATTGATTGTTGTCAGAGGCGATTTTAGAGACGATAACCTTTCATTAGTTGAGTAATCATCGGTAGACGTGAAGAAAATGCTGAAAATAAGGTAATATTTCACGAAGAAACCTGTAAAAATTTGTGGTAAAGTCATTAAGAACACTATACAAGAAGGATGATTGATTTGAAAAGAATTAAACACGTATTTATTATTTTATTTGTGGTAACAGTACTTGCTGGATGTAGTTCATCAACTAACATTCAAGGGGAATGGGATGCGGTAAGCAGCGACGGCATTGTTGGTGTATTTGATTTTAATGAAGATTCGACGTTTTCATGTACGATTGGCATATTTCAGAATAGCGGTGTATACGCTGTTGAAGATGGGGTTATGGAGTTGACTTATGAGGGGGATGAACCAATGTTTTATGACCTCGATAACAGCGAGAAAGATGTTATAAATCTATATTCAATTGATGAAGAAGGGAATAGAGACAATAGAGAGAACATTGAATTATCATCGAAATAACAGCAATCGATAAGGTGGCTTCTACAGCGACCTTATCGATTATTAACTTTATTTTTTAATCGTTTCTATTGAATTCACAAAAACTTCTGTCTCATCACTTTCAATCCAACCAACTATTTCATCCTCTATAGATAAACCTAATTCCTCTAACTTTTTTTGATTATATTCTACTTCTACAAGTAGCTTTGCCATATTTAATGACCTCCTGGACTTATATTTTTTAATATATGAGAAGGGATTCAACCCTCTTATATGAATTCTATATATATACTTTCCCCAATCCTCTGAAGGGATTGTGTCTTATTGTCGATAAATCTATAAAATCGCCTTTTTCATCCTGTCTAATCTTAACTACATTGTTCATACACTTGATAAAGCCATCGGTTAGATTAATGTCACATGTTCGGTATGCCTTCCCGTACGCTAATAAATCAGGTTCATGTCCTATCCGTGGGATTTGTACCGTTTTAAATCCTATCTTTATTTCTTTCATGTTTA
>NZ_BAXD01000037.1:0-23629 GCF_001310395.1 Halolactibacillus sp. JCM 19043 | reverse complement strand
AAAATAACTTTGTGTGGTGGTCATTATGAACTAATGAAAAAGTTGTTTTGAACTTTGAAGAGGTGATTTCATTGATTGATGAACCTCAACAAGTATATTAAGAGATAATTTTAATAAAAGTTCTTGATGAACTTCGTATGTAATCAGTGTGGCATATTCGTGGTTAAAATTTCTCACCAACACCATTTGACAAAGAACCTCTATGACAATACTATAAAATTAAAAACCCTTAGGAACGTTGATATAACAACATTTCTAAGGGTTTTGATATTTTTTAAATTAACTTAAAATAACGCTAAAGTACCGGTGGTCGGGGTACTCTTGTTCCCTTATAGGCTATTATATCAATATTCTTGTAAGTTGTTGTGTAAGAAATGTGTAATAAAAGCATCTGCTATTGCAGATGCTTTTATATAGATAAATATATCCCCTCTAATACTAACCGCCCTATAACTTAGTTATTTTGATTCCCAGGAGGGACCTCACACAACTTAAATCAACGTTCTTGTACTCTCTTGAGAAAATAATGTGTAATTCAACTAAAAATAACTATTAACCATTTCTAAAATTAAATATTACACACCTTTATATGTTTTTGAAATCACAATCATGTTTTAGAACAACTGAAAATTGCACTAAGACACCATCAATCAACGATATCCCTTTTATTACCGAAACAGAAAAATGTTTTGAAATTTATTACCGATTAATTTTCATATAACCAATAAAATATTAAAACAATATTCCGGAATATATCTAAATTTTCTAAAAAACGTTGCTGACATATAAATTATAATTAACGTTAAATCCTTACACTGTTTTAAAGATGGCTAAGTTTTTCATTCTATTAACTCTATTCACCAAGTTAAACATCACATAAAGATTGTTGGAATACTACGTGTGCAAAAATAAAGAATCAAAAATCCATTAATATTTTCATAATAAAGAATAAAGTAAAAGAATTATATAATTAGTTTTTTCTTTTAATAGTTAATTTTACCCCTGCAGTTCCAGAAGCACCCACCATAAGCTTTGTGATTCCGTTAGTTTCAATTGCAGCTTCCAAGTTTAATTCGATATTATCGAGTTCATATTCTCCTATACTGTCTACGAAGCTTGTAATTTCATCAAAGTTGATTTTTGCACCTTCTAAAGCGGTTGCAAATCCGCTCGATCCACCGTACACTTTTTCTGGTGGTGATTCATCTTTTTTTTATAGGCATTATTATTTCAAATTTGTTCATCATTAATTCTCCTCAGTTACATCCATATTTATAGAAATTTCTTGTAGTACATTGAATCTATTGCTAGCTTCAATTTCTCCGTAAAGATCTAATTGTTCTTCTTCATACAAACTCTCTATTGTAATTATTAATATATATTCTATTTCATCTTCGTCTAGAATTTCCGGCTTTGTATATAGGTTTAACCATAACTCCCAATCCCCGGAATCAAAAACGGTAAAATCTTGTGAAAAGTGATGTAAATTGCTCCATTTCTTTCTGCCATTTTTTTGTGAAGGATTCTTAGTGACTAATTTCGAATTTGTATTTAGCATATGCAATGAGGTATCAATATAGCTCGTAAATATTCACTACCCTTACTTATATCTACTGGTGAGATAGACAAACACGTTACTGTAAGCCTTGCTAATTTTTCGCCACTTTTTTCTTTTATCAGATAGCACAGAAGGAATTAGGAAACCAACTTTTTCTTTTGTTTTTCGGTTCATTTTTCCATACCTAATATATGTTGGCTTAGACAAGAATGATTCCTTTGCATTCTCTAAATTTCCATAACCACAACCATATATCTTGTTATAGTCTTCAGTTGTTTCTTTTGACATAGTATCTATCGAGATGGCATGGTGGCTCAGTAAACCTCTTGATATAAATGCAGCTTTTCTATCTGAATCTTCCGTATCTCCGATACTATTTAAATATTCAATAACAGAATATTGTAAGGAACTTAAGTCAAATGCTGCTAAAGGGGTTGAAAAACTTGTACCAAAGTCTAATGTAATAAAACCATTTGAATTAATGACGAGCATATCAGAGGTTTTTGGAATAAAACATCTCTTATTTCGTTTACATACATTTCCTCCAGGGTACACTAAATCTGGTTTATACGAATTTGCAAATCCATATCCAATTCTACTGAAAGGAGAAAGAGCATTAATATTAGATATACTGTCTGGGTGTTGATCTTTCGTGATTGATCCTATAGATAAAGAATAGAAACTTTCAGCTGGTGAGGCCACACGTGCATCGTCATGGTTATAAATATCATTAATATCATCTAAATCCTTCCACAATTTATGATTACCCATTGAAACAACGAAATTAACCCCCTCTTTATAGGATAGAACATCTAATTCAAAAGCTAATTTACTGACTGTTTTTTCACCAAAAACGGAGGAAGTGTTATCATTAAAAGCTAGACAAAATGTTGTAGTAACATGTTTGATATCCTGGACGGCTTTCCTAATCCTGTGAATTATTTTCGTCTCTGTAACGTTATTTCCATCTGATATTACTGCATCGATAACTCTAGCCTTAGGTACAAGTATTTTATTGTTTATTTGATCAGCCAAATTGTCTCCAAATATAATTCTACTAGCCACTTTTGTACCATGGGCAGAAGTATTGTAATTAATATCCGGTGCAACCCATCTACCAACAACAGAAGCCGCAATATTATCGGGGAAAGAAATCCCATCATCAAGAACACAGATGATTGGGAGGTCATCTAGATTCTCGTCATAAAAGTCAATTTTTTTTACGTCGAGTCCGTTTTCAGTAATCTGATGGCTACCATTATAGTTATGAGTGATATCTATATCTAATATAACATCTTGTTCTATTAGTTCATTTATTGCACTGGAAGGTAAATACGCATGTATTACAGGCGTATGATCTGCAAGATAGTAGATTCCGTCACTTTCTATATTCCCATTAAACCTCTTCACTAAATTAATTAGATGGGGCAATATTTTTGCATATTGTTCATTGTCCAGTTTAGGGACAATAGTTATTTGTGCATCAATTACATCATTATCCACCTCACTTTGTTGAAAATGATGTAGTTTTTTGCTCTTCTTATCATAATTGTTTATTGGAGATATTTCATCAATATACTGCCAAAAAGAACTTTTAGGAGCTGTACCTTCTTTATATTCTAATGCACTCGCTTCTAACTTCTCCATATCGCCCTTTTTCATTGAGACGATAGCTTTATATGGATCCCTAATAGCATTAATACTTATCTTATTTTCAGCAAAAACCCTTTCATAGTCGCCTCGTGAATCAATGATTTTATTAACTGGAAGCTGAACTTGAAAAAACAATATATCATTTGATAATATATTGTGTTCAAAGTTGTTTCTTTCTTTTATTGATGAAATCCCCTCACTAATTTTCATTCCATGTTCTTTAAAATCAATTTCAACCAATTCAGGAATAAATTTCCGCTTATTTTCCTCTCGTTTCACTTCATTATCTGGGATTGTAAAATGTTTTTTTCCTTTTTTATCGTTACTCATAATCTTCACCTACCTCCTTTCAATTTATCTGCCAATGTGCTGCGAGGAATTCCTAACAATTCAGAGATATTAGTTAAAGTTAGCCCATTCTCTCTAAGTCGTATTATTTTTTCATAATTAATTTTCTCTTTAGAAAAATTATACATAAGAACCACTTCAATGATCGATTGTGAAAAGTCTTCTAACAGGATATCCGAACTGTTATTTAATATAGATTTTTTCATAGTCTTCATACAAACTTCTTGAATTTCTGAGAAACTAAAATTACTGCAATAACGGCTAGCCTTTTCTACGCTGATTTTATCCATGTGAAATTTGTGTTCAAACAACAAGTTTCTGATATACACTTCTCTTAGATTTGAGTCTGGTTTATCCAGGTATAAAACACTATTAAATCTCCGCCAAATAGCAGAGTCTAATAATTTTTCATGATTAGAAGCTGATATTAAGAATTATTCGTAGGCATTTTATCAATATTTTGCAGTAATGAATTAACCACCCTTTTCAGTTCTCCCAATTCATTACTATCATCTCTTTTCTTAGCAATAGAATCAAATTCATCAAGAAATATAATAACATTTTTGTCATTCAATTCTTCAAATATTGCTCTTAAATTAGACGAAGTTTGACCTAACATAGAGGAAATCAATGAGTCAAGTCTAACGTAGACAATGGGTAAATTCATTTTTTTGGCAATATGATAGGCGATAGTAGTTTTCCCGCAACCCGGAGGTCCACAAAGCAAAAGTCTATTTTCAATAATGATACCTCTTTTTTCAAACTTTTCTTTATTAGAGTACTCATTAATCAATGAGTCAACTTTTTTTTGAACTTCCGATGATAAAACAAGCTTGTCTGTATCGATACCCGATGGGTATATAACATCATATAGTTTGGATTTTATAATACTAGATTCATTTTTTTTCTTATTATTGTCAAACATTTTTTAAGCCTGTAGATGCTTGGTATCTTTTTTCTTCGGGGTATTTATTTAGTATATTTAATAACATTAAATGATTATTTTTTTTCCCTGCTTTCTTTTCACTCTCCGCTATTTTTAAGAGAGTTTTTCTAAATTTGATTTTCTTTTTCTTGAAAGTGATTCTCTGCTAATATAATAACATCTTCAATTTTCATCATTTATCCTCCCTCGCCGGAAAAATCCGTCTTCTGATAATCATATTAGCATAAAAACAATGTTTTTCACAGAAGAATCGATTTCTATATCCGGAAAAGTTCGTCACCATTAAGTATTTGTCAGGTGATTTTGATAAATGTTTATACCCTTCTCTAAAACTAATAATTTCCTTATATTTATTTTTTCACCACCTTCGCTCTCTGGCGAATCAAACCTAAAATGTTCAATCCTAATAACTAATTCATCAAATGATTTTAAATGTATGTTTTATCATTACTATGTATCTGATAATTAGCGTGAAAAAGCTCTCTTAAAACATTGAAATCATCCTTTTAATAATATTCTAATCCATTTTGAGTATCGATTAAAATTTTTGCTTTTTATTTATCAATTCATGTCACCTCTTAAGTCTTATTTTTATTTCGAATTAATGTACTTTTACTTATTCCAGTTAATTCTTCTACTTGCTTGTATGAATATTTGCATTTCAATTCTAGTGCATGATCAATTTGTTTCTTACTATATTTCTTTGGTCTCCCTTCTCTAAATCCTTCTTTTCCCCTGGCTAGTATTTTTCCTTCTTGCGTTCTCTCCACAATCATATCACGTTCAAATTCAGCGAACGAACTCATAATATTAAAGATTAAACGTCCTGTTGGGGTGTCCTCAACCAACCCCATGTTCAAAACGTGAACTTTGACACCTTTATCAAACAGTTCTCGAATCGTTTTAATCCCATCTACTGTTGAACGCGCGAATCTATCAAGTTTAGTCACAATTAGCGTATCACCTGGATTTAGATCATAAAGTAGTTTTTTAAAAGTAGGACGATTCTTTTTTGTTCCCGTAAATTTATCTTGATAAATCTTATCACAACCTTCTTTATTAAGCGCTTTAATTTGTATGTTTAAATCTTGTTGTAAAGTTGATACTCTAGCATAACCATATTTCATTGTTATTTACCTCCTAATTATGAACCTAAGTTATGACACAAGTCAAACACTGATTCTAGTTGCTTGATTAAATAGTGTCATAACTTGAAAGATATGACACCGTTTAAGTTAAAAGAAAAGGACGATCATCATCGCCCTATTATCTAAACATGCGTTTACTTGCGTACTTACCAACGATTCTATTTTTGATGCGTTGCTTGATCTTCCCTTTTCTCACCGCATTCACATCACCTAGAAACTTTGCTGTTTTGTAAAGTAATGATCTAATCTTGTTTATACTCATACCTTTCACCCCCTAATTTATAAATAGCATTGGATCTACTGCATTTTGTTTTGACCATTTACCAATATGAACTTCAAAATGTAAATGCTGTCCTGTACTTATTCCGCTATTACCCATTTGTGCAATCAACTGACCACGATCAACAACATCACCAACTTTTACTTGTGTTGTTTCTGGCATTAAGTGAGCGTAAAACGTTGTCACTACTTCCTTTTGTCCGTCACCGTCTAAGTCTATCTTGTGTTCCAACATAATTGCATCACCGTAACCATTCATTTTACCGTCATACTCTTTATAAACGTCAATCACCTTACCTTTTTCGGCAGCAAAGATATATTGATTGCCTGGCATGGCAATATCAATGCCTATGTGTGCCTTATTCTCACCTGTAATTGGGTGCTTACGGTTGTTATCAAAATAGGACGTGATGCGTGTTGTAGATGCCGGAAAATAAAGTTTTGCGTTAGGATCTAGCTTCACTAGTTGTTGTTTGATAAAGATATTTGTTTGTGTCATCTCGTAAGCTTTAACATATCCCTTTAATTCAGATACTCGCTTGTTTAACTTAATCATCTCTTGTTTCATTTGTTCGTTTAAGTCGTTGTTTTGATAGATTAATAGCTGTTCTTGTGCATTTTCTAATTCGTTTTGGTACTTTTCTAACTGTTGCAGGTTATCAGCCTTCACTGGATAACCTGCCATCAATAAAACAGTGATCACTAGCAAAGTGATTTTATTTAGCAAGCAACTCACCAACTTTATTTTTTATTTTCGTCATGTTGTCAAATTGTTCTTGGCTTTTATCATCGACTTTGTTAAATGCTTCTTTTATAACTTCTTTTGCGCCTGAAACATACCAATCTATAAAATCTGACGTTAAAATAAGCTCGTCACGTGTCATTAATAGTCTTGTGCGTGTTAAATCATTCAGGCTTTCTAAATCTTCTGTATTGGCTTCTAAATGATTTTTAATGCTATCGTACGTTTGCAAGTCGTTTTTTCTTGTCTTTTTAAATGCTTTTTTTACGTTTTGTCGTGATTGTGCCATAGCAAGCATTAAAGATGCTGCTTCACCTTTTGTTACGATAATTTCAAACATGTTTACACCTTCTTATCAATAATCTTTTGAATCTGTTCCGGCTGATAGATATGCATTTTACGATTGTAGTCACGTATATAGTCTTTTACTTCAAAATTAACTTCAGTCGCACGGTGATTAATCACCGTTAAAAGATTAATCATGTGCGCAAACTCGCTATCTGTTAGATCGTGCTTGATAAACTTATCTTGTAAAGCAACTTTTAAAAGCTGACAAAAACTTAAAATCTTATCAGTGTCTTGACTAACTTTGTTTACTAAAGCTTGGTTCATGTCCTACAACCTCCCATATATAATCATGTAGCTTGTTTATCTCGTTTTTCGTCAACTCGTTAGGCTTCATCATAAAAAATGATTTACGTCCTATCTTAACTTTACGATCATCAGCATAGTTTTTCGCCCTAGTCCAATGCATACAACTGTAAGGCAATAATAAATATCCTTGTCGGTTCGCTAGATCCTCGGCAACATCTAACGACTGATAAAAACAAAACTCTTGTACTTTTTTAGCATAAACAACGATATTAATTGACGGGTACAAGTACGCTAGTTTACGTGGGTCTTTTTCGTTGTAGTTTTGTTTAACTACTGATACTTTGTTTACGTCCATTTTTACGTTTACCCCTCGCATTGTTATGGATCTCGTCTAACGTGGCAAAGAACTCTGTACCTTCCCGCTCTGTTTGCGGTAAAGGGAATCCTTGAACCATATTAAAAGTGTCGTACAAGTTTAATCTAAAGACCCTTTTCGCTTTCCACATCGGAAGGAACTGCTTATGCATAAATTCGCCCGTCTGAAAATCTCTAAAATGTAATTCAAAACCCTTGTCACCGATTTTTCTAACGGTGATAAGTATTTCTACAATCTGACGTATACGACTATCAATATTATTGATAGACGGTGAACAATAGATTTGCACCGAGTGCATTTTACGTGTAAACATTAAAACTTCCGTTGCGACACCTGCACCATATTTTGACCATTTACGATTACTAAACGCCATTTGTGACTCGTCCCAACAAACAATAGATCCTTGCGCTTGCGCCACGTCATACCATGTTTCATAATCACGCATAGGCTTACTGTCTTTTAATTCATAGTTACTAAATAGTTCAACATGTCCGCCATTCGCTTGAGTTTTCTCTTTCCAGTAGTGCGCCAATAATGACATCATAAACGTTTTACCTGATCCAAGCGCACCCTGTATAAAAATATGGTGCGCCATTACTTCTTACCACCTTTCGCATCACCCGGTGCCATCACGATTGGTTTAGGCGGCTTAGGAATTAGTGCTTCTATCGTATCTAAGTAGTAATCAGGATCAGCAACATCTGTTTTACCTTGCTTAGTAATGTAATCAGTGATTTCCTTATATGGATTTTTGTCAGGATATAAATATTTGTTTTCGCCTAATCGCTTTAAGTACAATATTGCTTTTACTTGCGGTTCTCTTAGTGCTTGTGATTTTGTTGTCATTTCTTCAATGACTTGTTTTACATCTGAAATATGTTGTACTTGCGGAAATAAATCATCACTAATCGCACTTTGTAATTTATTCGCATTATCAACGTTATTCATACCATTATTATTTTGCATTTAACCATCAATCCCCCATCTATCAACATTTAACTTGCTTAAAATCGCTTCTGACAACATGTGTTTTTGCATAAAATCACTAGGCAATGAAGATCATTGCAATAAACGCTAGTGCAATCAATCCCATCAAAATTATCTTAGTTAAATCGGTAGCATTCGGCATTTCTGGTTCCCGATAACTTGTAATCTGACTTAGTACAATATTTTGTTCTAGACGTGCTAAACGTTCAACTTCATTAATTGATTGTTGCGGTGCTCGGTAAAAGAAGTTACGTCCTTCTTTGCCCACTGATATTTCACAATCTTTAATTGGCACTTTATAAGCGCCTTCTACTGTTACTGCATCATCATCAATATAATCAATCTGTTTTATATCGCTTGTACGGTTATCGTTATCAAATACAATTAATAGATCCGTTGTTTCAATGCTGTAATCTTCCTCTTCTTGTTTGCGTTTAAATAATGCCATTTACTTTACCACCTTTTCTATTCTTGTTTTTCTTTATCTTTGGTTGATTAATTTTCTTTACTAAGAACCAGGATAAAAACCCGATTGTCGCCACGCCTAAAGCTGTTCCACTCCCTAGAAAAAACATATATACAAATGCATCAAACATTTAACATCATTCCTTTCAATTTTTTTACCACCATTTAACCCCGTCCTTAACAGAAAAGTATAATCTCATGATTGATCTAACCATTAAGAGTGTACCCAGTAGCACGGTCGATGCTAAAAGAGAGGTGACAACCATCTGCCATTCGCTAGGTAGATCACCAAACACTTTAAAATATTGACCTATATTCAATCCTTGCGCTGTTACTAGTTGTACACCTTGTAATCTTTCAATAGCAAGATCAAGAAATGAAATTGGCGGCTGTAAGATCGTATCAATAAACTTTTTTTAATACTTCATACACGTTCAAATCATTCGCCCCCTACTCGTATACTTGAAATTAATTTAATCGCTGTTACTGCTGTAATAACCCATAACGCAAACGCTAGAATATAAGCAATTACATCAAGTTGCATTGGTTCTAATGCATGGAATAGCTTGCTGATTGTGTCACTGTAACCATGTCCGCCACTTCCTGTTGGCGTATATGCTAGACTACCTAACGTTCGTCCAAATCCAACGATTAAAGACACAAGTAATGAACCAATCTCAAACAATACTTCAAACAGTTTGACTGCTAGTACCCCAATCATATAAACGATATAGAGTAAAGCACGTATCACATCAAATATGAGTGTAAAAAAATTAACTAGTAGATCAATCAAGAATTGAAAGAGTGAAGCAATGCCACCTATCAACCATTCTCCGAATCTCCAAAATAAATCAAATAATTTTCTAAAAGCATCACCTAAGATACCCATTAATAAAACTTCCTTTTACTAAAGATGCCCATCATTAGATCAATCAGCTTTTGACTAAATAACGTGATCATCAAAAGAAAGAGGAAAGGGGCAATATATTTTAAATGCCCCTCAAATACAACTTGAATGATCTGACTTAATAAATCTGTATTCATTATCATTCACCCTTTCTAAACTCTCTTGGAACTCGTGTTGACGTTCGCCCTTCTCTTGTGCTTATTCGTGATTCTCTTGGTTCTCTATAAGCACGTTCTGACACTCGTTGTTCTCGTTCTATTCGTTCCCTTTCGTTTTTTCTACTGCTTAATGATTGTTTAATCATCTTCACGAATTTAGGTACTAAGATAAACGATAGACCTAATAGAATTAAACTTCCGATAACTTTCATTAGTCCGGCACTAGTTTCTATCAACTCACCAACACCAAAAGGTAAATCAATATTTGAACCACTATCAACGATTTCAGATTCTTCTCCGTTGTCACCAATCGTCTGAATACTTACTAAAGGGTTGCCTAAAGGTCCGTATTTCATATCAGCGGCAGGAATAGTAAACTGTTTATCACTAGCAGGCACAACTACATATTCTTTTCCGTCAACTAAAATCCTCACTTGCCCTGCTTCTGGCTGTTGCCAAGAAACTAGATAATCACCGTTTTCTTGTTCTTCAAACTCTTGACCGCCTAACTCTGGTGGCGGTGCTACTAAAGTTGTCGCTTGAACGGTCACGCCTTCACTTTCTAAGCCTTGAAATTCAGTTGTTAGCTTGTAATCATACGTTGTTTGTTCTTCAACGGTTAAATCATTAAAGTATGTTCCGTTTGTTTCAAATAGTGGATCATATGCATCAACTGATAATAAGCTAAATGTTTGAACATCACTCACACTTTTACGATAGATATTGACATGTTCAAAGTATTCCGTTTCAGGTAACGACCATGATAGATCTACTCTATCGTGTGATGCGTCAGCATTAATTTCTTTTATATCTCCTAAAAAAGATGAAGGAACATTATCAGTTTTAGCTGTTAAACTTATACCATCAGATTTTAAGCCTTGATTATCAACGGACTGAATAAACACATCATATTCTTTGTTCGATTCTAGATTTTCAAATCTATATGATTGTTCAGTTGTTTCATATGTTTGTTCGTTAAAACTAATTAAAACGTGACTAAAATGTTCTTGCGCTGGATTTTGCCAATTAAGATTTATTTCATTGTATTTTTTTTCATAGGCTAGATTTGTAACATCTTTTATTGGTAGCTTTACTTCTTCCATTGGCTCGCCAAAAAAATCAGTTTCATAATATGTTGTTCCAGCGTTCTTTCTTAAAATAATTTTTTTAACATTATCAATACTTACTGTTTGATAGCCGTCTCCATCACGTTCATTAAATTGTAATAGTTCATTTCCATTTTCGTCTAAAAAATAAGTATCGAAATACGGAAACATACCTGAAGTTTCTGTAAAAATAGCATTTATTATCATTGGAACTTCAAATTCAACATAACCCAAATCACTACCAATAACATTAGTATTTAAATCATTATCATAGGCTGTTTCTTTTAGTGTTATATCTTTAATGTACAAAGAATCTAACAAACCATGTTGATAGTCAAATTCTTCAGCAAACACCCCGGAAACCGGCATCAACATAAACAACGCTAGTATTAAAACAACGACTTTCTTTTTCACTTTCTCACCCTTTTCTATTCTGTATTAGGTATTGGCGCACCTGTTAGATCGTCACTTGGTAAAGGCGCTGTTGTTAAATCATCGCTTGGAACTGGTGCGGTTCCTGAATCATCACCAGGTAAAGGCGCTGTACCGGTTGTATAACCTGGCGTTGGTGCTACATTTTCACCCTCACTAGGACTAGGCGCAATGTTATCTTCCACGATTGGGCTTGGTGCGGTTCCAGTTACGTCTGGTGGTTCTGGTGCAATGTTCTCTTGTACGGGTGGTTCTGGCGCTGTACCTGATACATCTGGAACTTCTGGCGCTTGCAAGTCTTGTTCACTTGGTATGTTCTATTTAAATTCTTCTTGCGTTGGTAGTGATCCAACTGGATCAAGTAGTTCAAATCCACCTGACGCATCTTCTTGGAACTGTATTTCTTCCGCATCTGCTTTTAAATCACCTGCTGTAAAGCCTGATTCTTCAAAATCACTTGGTAAACTTCCCCTAGGTTCATCTATGCCGCCTTGTAATGGATTGTTGAACACGGGTGCGCTTTGTGGTTCTGGTGCTGTACCTAACATATCTTCCATCTCTGATCTAAAAGCCGGTACAATCGTGTCACGCATCGTATTTGCGACTTGCTGCCAATCTGGGGCGGGTTGTATCGCATTTTTGATTTCATCAAGTTTGCCCATCATGTTATCCCAACCCGGTATATCAACGACACAACCACAATCTCCAGAACCACCTCCAGGGTCTGGCTCAGGGTCTGGGTTTGTTGTTGGTTCTTCAAAATAGATTTGCGTTGATACTGGATTGTTTGATTCCATGTAATTGAGATAAACCTCTCCGCCATCATTAGATCGTAATTTTATTGCTGATACGTTTGCCGGAAAATTAAATGAATGAACACCATTACTTAAAGATTGCGAACCTATCAATGATGCTGAACCACTAACCGTTTCATACATAAGTATTTCAGCGTTATTACTGTTACTTGTGTATTCAACAAAAGTGAATTCATCATCTCCTTTATTCGGGTCAGCCCACATAAACTTTTCTGATTCACTTGTTGTACCATAGTAAGGTAACGTAACAGATGCAGCCGATACGATTGAAAGTGGAATCATCAACAACAACACAACAATCAAAACAACTTTCTTCACTCGATCACCTTCTTAAACAAAAAACGGGGCGGGTAGCATTTACACTACCTACCCCGTTTTTATAATGTGATAATAATTACTTGCTGCCGCCTTTAGTCATAGACTTATTAATAAGTCCGATGAATTTAGGTACAACTACGAATGCAATACCGAGTAGAACTAATGGTGATACAATCTTTAAAAGATCCATAGCCGCCGTTAAAAGTTCAGTCACCTCGAAAGGTAAAGTTACGCCTGTAAACATGCCTGTTTCCTCCATTTCTTATACTCTCCTTTATTTTTAAAACATTTATATATTATAGGCGTGTGCCTAATAATAACGATTAATATTCTTGATAATCATAATCATGATCATCTTGTTCTTTTGATGCTTGTCTAAATGACTTTGCTACAATACTGACTAGAAGCCCAACCGCAAAAATACCGAATGTAATCATAACGCCCGGTGCTACCATCTCAAGAAGCATTTTAATGTAGCCCCACATTTCATTAAGTCTGGCATCAGTGAAAAACTCTAGTTTCATTTTTATCGCCCATTTCTCACTGCTTTAATTACTACGTTTAACAACATACCTACCGCAACAATAGCTACAATGATCATTAAAAAGTTTGAAACTGTACGTAAAGTAAAACCGAATGTATCCCAGAAAAATGTCCAATCCCAAACGCCTGATAAATTCACTCATGATCACCCCTAACTATTTTTGTATGATTGTTATTAACGTAAGAAGCACCGACACAAATACTGTAAAAGTAAGTAAGATACTTAAAATGTCCGGATTGCCTAACCAAACTTTAAAGCTTCTGCCATTAAGCCGCCTATCTCCATTTTTCAGCAACCCCCTCAAGTAAGCCAATGACTAAATTTGTGAGTGGGTACAAAACCAAACTTGCTGAAATAATCACTACGTACGCTAGAAAAATTTCTTTACCGGTAAAGTCTAATACTTGATACATGCTTTACCTCCTAACAACTCGATCTATCAGCATAAAAATAATTAAAATAAACAACGCTGTTGACACTAACAAATCACCAATCGTTACTTCATGGATCACGTTGATTGTCCCCGCCTGAGAATCAACCACGGTCATTTCTCTGGTATCGACTGGAACGACCACTTGCGGTTCGTCTGTTGTCGGTTCGCTTGTTGTTTCAGTCGTTTGAACTGGTTCATCTGTTTGATCTGTCGATTCGTCAGTCTGTTCGTCAACTTGTTCATCTGTCGTTGTTTCAGTTGGTGTATCTGTTGTTTCTGTCAATTCTGTTTCAGTTTCTTGACCTGTTTCGTCAGTTTCCTGCAATTCTGTTTCCTCGTTCAACTTGATCACCAACCGTTTTTAATTATTGATTGACTTAACCTTACCACCCCTTTTTGAGAAAAACTATGCCAAAACATGCCAAAACATTTAGATTTTATGCCAAAACATTTTTAAAACTTAAAAATTCGTTTTTTTACCACTCGATAAAATATAAAAGGTGTAGCCTACCCCACTATCAAGATATTAGTGATAACCATTCAAAACTTTTGAACAAAATGAACGAAAAAAAGAGTAAAAAGCGACTTAATAACGTGCGCTCGTTTACTCCATTTTCCCCGTTCTGCTTATATTTTTAGTGCATGTAATAATATATATAAATATATTGCTATACTGCACCATTCAAATGATCATTTTACTTTTATTAACTGATGCGCCCCTTTCCATTTTATGTAACTTTTCGTTTAACTTCATACGCCATTTTTTAATCTGGTTGTGTGTGATACCTTCAGACAAAACAATTTTTGGTACATGATTTAAGTCATTTTCCCAGTGTTCTAACTCTTTCAATGCATCTTCAATTTTACCTAAACTGTACAACGTTTCACGGTACTTCATACGTTGGACTGGCACATACTTCTTGACGTAACAATAGTGATTTCCTCGTGCTTTACTAGATTCGATGAACATGTTTAGCCCCCTAGCTAGATTTTTTTAAAGCATCTTGATTCGCTTGATTCGGTAGATAACCAACTGCCACACATAATTCCGGGTACTTCTCAAAAACGGTTCTCGTGTCTTTAATTTCTTTTGGTTTAAATACAACAACGCTTGTCATTGATCCCACTCCCTAGCATTATTAAATGTTTCAACGTCTAAATGTTTTACGACTGGCTCATACAGTTCTAACCACAATTCCATATCAAAACTAACAATAGCTTCATCGCCATATAATTCTCTCATTCGCTTTTTATATTCACGTGATAAATCTATGTTTTCTTGTAGATCTTTCTTTGTCGGTACTTGAAGATCTATACGCCATATCATCATCGCAAGTTTTAAGTCAGTTACATCACCGTCAATGTGATCACTATCAGCACAATCTATGCCATTCGATAAATAACGCCCTTTTCTCGCTTACTCTCAAAAACTAATACCGGTATTGTCATTCTTTCACCTCTTAAATTTTTTTAGCTAGTTCTAATAGATTTTCAGATTTGAACATGTTGTCTATTTCTTTTAATTTCACATAAAATCTTATGTGAAATTTATTATCGTATGGATATTTGCTATCACGTTCTTCAGTATGAAACTCTCTTAATTCACTATTGAAAATGCTCTCAACTATTCTATTTTCAAGTTTTGTTGGTTTATATGTTAATCCTGTTAATTCATACTGTTTATTTTTATCAGCTAATTTCTTGATCACTTTCTTCTTTAGTCTCTTTTTCATTTCAGCACTTCCTCCCGCTTTATGAACTTGCCTTCGACTAAAGCAATCCTTTCAGGATAACCTACCGAATTATCTAACAAAATAACGCTAATTATTTTCTTCAAAATATAGCTTTCGCCATCAATACAAAATATAGAGTCTTTCGATATCTTTCTATACGAATTGCTTACATGTATTTTTAAGTTTATTAAATCGCTCATTTCAACACCCCATATCATAAATATCTGTTTGTTTATGTTGTTTTGTTATTTCTCTTTTTTCGCTGTCATAGTCATTGATTGAAAATGATTCTTCACTTCTAATGTCGTAAAAATTAGGCTTGTAACCGTTTTTTTCTTGCCAATCGTTAAATTCTTTGTTTAGTCTGTCATGCAATTCAGCTATATCTGCTCTTGACACTCTATTAAGATAATCAAAAGCATAATAGTCATATTCTTGTATAGCTTGATCTTGCATTTTTTCGATAATGTTTATTGGATCTATTTCTATTTTTGGTTCAATGGCTTGAGCGATATAAAACACATCTTGTTGATCACCGTCACACTCAATAGCATCCATCTTCAAACCTTTCAGCATACAAACCTCGCATTGGTGGATCTAATCTTACTTCTGGCAATTCACTATTATAGGAGTGTTCATTCCAAATATTTGTGTGTCCCGAACGTAATCTTTTATTCCATTCTTTTGGTATTTGTGGAATGAGTATTTTAGTGTCTTTTAATTTCATTTCTCCATCTCCTCAATCATTTTTATTATTTCTTCCGGCGTTTCGATGACAAGAAAGTAACGATCAATTTTGCTAGTTAAAGTTGAAATCTCTGTTTTATCATCACTTTTTACTCTGGACATGCTTTCAATGTGTTGGATATTTATAAATGTATTTTCACGATTAAAGTAATTAGTTAGTTTTATAAACACTTCTTCACTCCTTTTCTAAAAGTTATTTATGCGTTGATCAACGCCATCAAATTCGATTATTTCCGCACTGTTTAACATTCGTGACAAGATGCGTTTACCTTGCTTTCCGTATTTCGCACTGAAATCTTCCGCCTTGTAATTAGTCGTGTATACGGTCGGCAGTGCTTGACGTGAGTTAATCACTTGAAATAAGACTTCACTTGCCCATGTTTCAAAACCTTGTGCATCACGCTTCACATATTCAGCGCCTACATCATCAAGAACAAGCAAGTCTAACGATTCTAAACGCTTGATAATGTCATCTTGTGTTTGTGCGCTATTGTAGTTAAACGTTGATTTGATCATGTTCATCAAATCAGTTGTTGTTAAAAACATGACTTTGTAGCCTTGTTCTCGTAACTCTTTTAGTATTGATGCGGCTAAGTGTGATTTGCCTAGCCCTACATCGCCTTTAAAAACAAGACTATGTTTCTTAGAAAAGTTATTAAACTTAGACACATAGCCCTTGCATAGCCTTAGTGCTTCACGTTGCTTGTCTGTTTGTGGTTTATAGCTTTCAAAACTAGATTCATGAATACTTTTCTCAATGTTTTCATGGTGACTTATCCAAATATTAAATTTATTATTATCTAGTTCTTCTTTCGTTTTTGGGAACTTTGCTCTTAGTTTTTTGTTCTCACATGTCATACACATACCCATAAGGTGCTTGTTCCCTTCACGATCTGTACGCTCATACATGCTGTATTCATCACCACACACATCACATGTTTTTTTCTCAACGAAAGCAACAACACCATATTCTTTCCAAAGTTTTTTAATAGATTCTTGCATTGATTGCATTACATTCACCTACCCTAGTAATTTTGTGTATTGATCCATGCTAGGATCATGCGGCTTTTTATCTTGTTGCTTATAACTTTGTTTGCTTGCCTGTTCTTCAAGCTGTTGTAAGTTCTTGATGCCTTGTTTGTTCCAGTTGTTTAAGATGCCAAGCAAATAAGCAATGTGTCTTTTATTAGCTTCACATGCTATGTTCATTGCTTTAAATGCCATTTCATCAAAATCATCAAAATCAAATTTATTTTCAAACGACAACAACGATTTTTTAGCATAATGATTATCTTCACCAAATCCGTTTTTATCCCAAAATATTGTAAGTGCGTTTACTTCTTGTTGTTGTTCTTGTTGTTTAGTTATTGGTTCTTGGTTATTAGTTCTTAGTTCTTGTTGTTTAGTTCTTAGTTCTTCCCCCGGGTCTATATATGGACTATCAATAGGGTATGGATACGGTATTGAATCCCCGTCATTACAAGGTTTTACTTGTTCATCATCTTTTTTGCTGTTTTTTTTGGTTTCTTCATTCGAATCATTTTTATTAAGGTACTCATTGTATATAGGTAGGGTATCTATACTGTATCCATTATCTATGCATACAGTAAAAAAAGTTTTTAAGAATGATTCATGTTTTACATTTCTTAGTTCTTTATCAATTAACATCAAAACCTTTTTTGATTGATTCCAATTAAACTTGACCCAATTTATCACATGAATTTCTCTTGTGCTTTCGTTGTAATCAATTTTTCCATAATCAACAAAACGTTGAATCAATTTATTAACTGTTTCACGGTTGTAACCTGTTTCAGTTTCTACAATTCTTTTCGGCAATTCGTATATGCCGCACTGGGTTGTTTTGCTGTTTGTCATTAAGTAAAGGTAAAAATATTTTTCTTCAGGTGTGAGATCTAGAATAAAACCATCTTGCCAAAAATCAATGTAGACTTGTCTGTACTTTGCCATTTCATAAAGCCCCTTTCATTGCTTGGTTTATAATTTTCATTTCTTCTTCTTTATCCATTTGAACAAAGCCTTGATCTACGTCATAAGTGACTGGTTTGTTGTTGATATAAAGAATTGTTCTATACTCAATCTTTTGTTCTCTTAGAACTCTTTCTAATTTTGAAACTTGATTAACGTTGTTAGTGAAATAAGTTTCTTGACCGGTAAACGTTACATATTTTTCAGCCATTGTTACACCGCCTTTTGATGAATTTTTGAAAAGTTTTTGTCTAAGAAATCAGCCATTTTTGATGCGTGAAACGTCCACTTTTCGCCTTGATTCTTTGGATAGTAGACAAAGCCACCGTGTTCAAGATCAAGCTGCTTTTTAAATCTTGGTTGATAAAGAATGTTCTCTTTTAACCATGTTTGTTTCTTTCCAGTGCGTTGTTCCAAATCTTTCATAGTCCAATAGACACCTGCCAAAGCATTATCTTTTAACTGTTTTAATTCAATCCTGCTTATTAAGACCATGTTTGAGGGTATAGGGATAGATAAACTCACTTCTAGTTCTTGCATTTGTTTCATCTCCTTAATTAAATTTCTATTTTAGCAATGTTTATGATAAAAAAATCTGATATATCACAATTTAGAATGTTTGCTAAAATTGGTAGTTGTTCCGCTTTAAATGAATAGATGCCCCTTTCGTATTTTAAGTATGTTGAACTGTTTTTAAAACCTAGTGTTTCAGCCATTTTCAGTTGGCTTAAACCTAATTGATTACGTCTTGATCTAATGTATTCAAGATTTAGTTCTTTCATTATTTAACCCCCTGCATTTCTGTTTTAGAAACTTTATGTATTAAATATAACTTGCTATTTTAGAAATGTCAACAGTTTTTATTGTTATTTTAGAAATAATTATTTTTCCATAACGGAAAAATGTTAAAATATAATTGCTATATTAGAAAGTAGGTGATCTTAATGAATATTGGCGAACGAATTATAAAGTTAAGAGAAAAGCGGGGTTGGTCGCAAAGAGAACTATCAAGAAGAATAGATATTAATGTTTCAGTTATGAATCGTATTGAATCAGGTGAAAGACCTGTTAAAGATCAAGAACTATTAAAGTTATCCAATGTACTTGAAGTGTCTACTGATTACCTTTTAGGTAAAGAAGATAGTGAAAACGATAATCTGTTCTTTTTCGATATGGACGGTCTAACACCTGAAGAAATTGAAGATATTAAAGAACACATTGAATATGTAAAATGGAAATCAGGACAAAGGGAGAAGTGAAATGACGAAAAAGGATAAGGATCAGTTAGGTTACTCAATAGCATTAATTGTTTTTCTTTTGTTGATCATGGCACGTAATGTTTTTAGCTTTATTCCCATCATGTATTTTATTGTTGGCGCTTTAGCTATATCATTTATTGTTGGCGAATCAGTAAAAGCAATGATCCCGACTAAAAAAGACAAAACGTAAAACAACGAAAAAGAAAACGACCAATAAGGCAGCAACTAAGAAAACAACAAATAAAAAAAGCTACAAACAATGCACCTAAAAAGGGGCATAATCAGTTAAGAGGTAAAAAAGAAATTTTGACATTGCCATTTGATCAACTAACATGGCGTGAATTTGAAAGACTTTGTTTTTATTATTTTGAAGCTAAAGGACAAAAGCCTAAAGAAACCGGTGAAGGTGCTGACGGTGGTATTGATCTAATCATCTGGAACAAAGAAGATAATGGTCATGAAGCTGTTCAAATCAAAAAGTACACTAAACAACAAGTAGACGTTAGAATAATTAGAGAATTGAACACCGCTAAAAAGAATCACAAATGTATGCTTGCAAGACTTATTACAACGTCAGATATATCTTTAGCCGCAATGCGTGAAGCTGATGACAACAGAATCGCTACAAATGATAAGACTTGGGTACAAAATAAGTTGTTAACATGGCGTGATCAAGAAGCTAAACGACTAAAATACATAAAGTAAATTTGAATTACAATCTTTTTAGGTTGTAATTTTTTTCTTGATAAAAAGAACAAGTGTTCGTATAATGGTTATGAGGTGATTAAATTGGACTATAAACCATTTGAAACAGAACTAGCAATATCGAACTATTATAAATCAATAGGTATACTAGAACCTTATCAGATTGATTTACAGGCGATTTCAGACGGTTTTGGCATTAACTTGACTTATACCACTAAAAAAACATTTGCATTTGAATCTGGACGCTTTAGAATGATTAATGTAGATGCTAGCTTGCCGGAACATTTAAGGCGGGAACATTACTTTCATGAGTTATGTCACATTTTACGTCATTATGGATCACAACTGTTTCTAGCAAGTGCATTTATACAACTACAAGAATATGATGCAGTAAGGTTTACAAGATATGCGGCTATTCCCTATCACATGATTAAATTGTTTGATTTACATGATCCATTTGTGATTAGTAAAATGGCGCAAGCGTTTTGCGTATCGGAACAAGTTGTAAGTGATCGGCTAGATGGTATTATGAGAAATTCAAATGAAAGGTGGTATTGTTATGGCTAGTTTTCAAAAACGGGGCAATACATGGCAATACACTGTAAGTGCAAAACCTAAAAATATTAGAAAGGGCGGATTTAAAACAAAGAAAGAAGCACAAATTGCAGCGGCTCAAATTGAAGGAAATCTAAGTAAGTCAGTCATTAAGAGTTTAAAGCCGCAACCATTTGACCAGTATTTTGATAATTGGGTGAAGCTATATAAGACGAACATCAGCGAATCTACAAAATCACACTATAACGACACATTGAACGTGATTAAAGATTATTTTGCTAACGTACCGATCCAGGACATCACAAGAAATGATTATCAGTTATTTATCAATCAATACGGTTCAAAACGTGCTAAAGAAACGGTAGATAAGTTAAATCGTCACATTAGATCATGTGTGAAAGATGCTGTAGAAGATATGATTATACCGTTTGACTTTACTCGTAAAGTGACGTTAACTTATAAAGTTGAATCAAAACGACCTGATCAAAAACATTTGAACTATGAAGAAAGTAAAAAGTTAAAAAAATTAGTCCTTGACCGATTAGATCAAGGACTAGGCTACTACATTATCTTTTTAGCTTTAGTAACGGGTATGCGTTTTAGTGAAATCGTTGGTTTAACTCGTAAAGATTTTGATTTTAAGAATAACGTGATCAATGTAGATAAGACTTGGAACTATAAGTTTGATGATCCACGTTTTGCCCCTACAAAGAACCATGAAGTTAGAAAAATAAAAATCAATAAGGCAACGATGGATCTATTTAAACCATTAGTAAAAAAATCAACGTTAAACATCAATAACCTAGTATTTTATAGTCCAAAATCTAGGCATCAAGTGATTACTAATACAAACGTAAATAAGCTGCTTAGATCTATTTTAAGTGAGTTGAAACTTAAAGACTTAACTATACACGGTTTAAGGCATACACATGCTAGTGTGTTGTTGTATAAAAAGGTATCAATCAACTACATTTCTGAACGTTTAGGACACAAGAATTTAGAAACGACTTGGAAAACATACGCACACATTTTAAAAGAAATGCGCAAGGAAGATGAAGATAATACAATCAAGATTCTTGATGAACTTCTTGTGTAAGAAATGTGTAATAGAATTTTAAAACGTATGATATTCTACGACAAACTCAAAATATAAAAAAAGTCTAGGAACGTTGATATAACAACATTCCTAGACTATCATCTTTTTTTAAAATTAACTTAAATTAACTCAAAAGTACCGGTGGTCGGGGTCGAACCGACACTCTCGTGAAAGAACGGGATTTTGAGTCCCGCGCGTCTGCCAATTCCGCCACACCGGCATATTATGGAGGCGGTAACCGGATTTGAACCGGTGATGAAGGTTTTGCAGACCTCTGCCTTACCACTTGGCTATACCGCCGTTCTCTAAATAAAAAAATGGAGCGAAAGACGGGATTCGAACCCGCGACCCCCACCTTGGCAAGGTGGTGTTCTACCACTGAACTACTTTCGCAAGAATGGCTGGGCTAGCTGGATTCGAACCAACGCATGACGGAACCAAAAACCGTTGCCTTACCGCTTGGCTATAGCCCAACAATATATAATTAAATCTTTATAAACAAAAATGGGGCGACCGGTGGGGATCGAACCCACGTATGTCGGAACCACAATCCGATGTGTTAACCACTTCACCACGACCGCCACAATATAAAATTAGAAAGAGCAGGGGTAGTAGGAGTTGAACCCACACCGGAGGTTTTGGAGACCTCTGTTCTACCATTAAACTATACCCCTATATTATTATCTCACTTGTATTAAAAAGAAAAAATGGTGGAGGGAGTAGGACTCGAACCTACGAACCCGATGGGAGCGGATTTACAGTCCGCCGCGTTTGGCCAACTTCGCTATCCCTCCAAATAAATGGTGGCTCGGGACGGAGTCGAACCGCCGACACACGGAGCTTCAATCCGTTGCTCTACCAACTGAGCTACCGAGCCATTTATGGGCACTTAATAAATTAAGTGGCGGTCCGGACGGGACTCGAACCCGCGACCTCCTGCGTGACAGGCAGGCATTCTAACCAACTGAACTACCGGACCATATTAAATTGTTTGGTTGCGGGGATAGGATTTGAACCTATGACCTTCGGGTTATGAGCCCGACGAGCTACCAGACTGCTCCACCCCGCGACGATATAAAGTTTGTAAATGGTGGAGGATGCAGGGCTCGAACCTGCGACCCCCTGCTTGTAAGGCAGGTGCTCTCCCAGCTGAGCTAATCCTCCAACATATAATGGTGACCCGTACGGGATTCGAACCCGTGTTACCGCCGTGAAAGGGCGGTGTCTTAACCGCTTGACCAACGGGCCATAAGTAAAAGTCATCTGGCGGAGAGCGAGGGATTTGAACCCTCGAGACGGTTTAACGCCGCCTACACGATTTCCAATCGTGCTCCTTCGGCCACTCGGACAGCTCTCCATTTTGGCTCACAGGTAGGATTCGAACCTACGACCGATCGGTTAACAGCCGATTGCTCTACCACTGAGCTACTGTGGAATGGATAGTATGCCTAGCGACGTCCTACTCTCGCAGGCTTAAGCCCAACTACCATCGGCGCTGAAGAGCTTAACTACTGTGTTCGGCATGGGAACAGGTGTGACCTCTTCGCTATTGTCACTAGATCTTTTTTGCTTTATCCAAGTGATACATTTTACAAGGACAAGTAATATTATATTCATTTCTGAGTATAAAATCAAGTGTTTTTTTATAAAAAATTTAACTTTTTTATAAGTTTTTCTTACGAAAAAATTATACCTTGAAAACTAGATAAGAAGTAAACAATCATCAAACAAATCTTTTA
>NZ_BAXD01000036.1:0-24074 GCF_001310395.1 Halolactibacillus sp. JCM 19043 | reverse complement strand
TCATAAAAATAGCGCGTAAAGTTAATGTGAGATATCCTAACGCTTTTACAGGAGGCGAATATCAATCATATCGCTTAACGGAATATGATCAAACCCTTTTGATGTAGCAATTTCTAGTGTATTCGAATTGATTAAGCGTGTGTTTTCTCCTGATATTGTGAGATGCTGTTTGTTTTTATAATAAGTCAAAGTGACAAGCCCTTTTGTTTTAATAGCGATTGAAAGAGACTGGTTAATCTGAGTTAATTGATCTTCCGATAAGAGTGGACGCTCTTTCGGCGGTGGGGTTAAGTCGTGTTCTCTAATGCGGGCTTTATGTTCCGGTAATATCATCCGGCTTGATTCCCAAATTAAATTACTGCCTTCTGATAACTTATTGATCATCTTGGTCATCTCCTTTGAATAAGTAATAGCATAAATAACGTTCAGTTAATGCTTTTAATTCTGCTGGTGTAAAGTGAAGCATCTTTTTCTCTGTTGTTGAATCAATTTGATACGTCACCTTCTCTGGTGTTTGCTGGATCTTTTTAACTGTCATTTTCTCTTCTTGATACATTACTCTTTTCGTTGCTAATAGATCGGTTTGAATAGTAGATGACAAATTAGTTAGCCCTTCTTCGTATAAATAGTCAAATTTAAAGTGAGATAAAAATGGTGCATTCTTCTTACAAACAATGAGAAGTAAAGGTAAAATAATGGCATCTAAAATGAGTTGGTCTCGCATAGTAAGGGCCCCTTATAGTGAAAAATACAAACAAGAACTTTTGTTCTTATTTTAGCGTAAATGATTAAAAAAGACAAGAATAAATGTTCGTAAAGTGTATATAGTTAGATGCTTATATAAGAATAAATCGGATATTATAATACATTTGACCCGTATAGGAAAGAGAAAACATCAAAAAAAATAAATTTTTGTTCAACAATTCACATTTTATTCACAGACTTTTTCTATATTTATGTTAATATAGTATGTGAAGCAAGTCACAATACATAGATTATGAGGAGGAGAAAGAATTATGAAAAAATTGATGACTTTATTAATGATGTTAATGATGGCAACACTACTTGTTGCTTGTGGTGGCGATGACGCTGCAGAGGACAATGGGGATGACAACGGCGCAGAGGACAATGGCTCTGACGCTACAAGTGCACCAACAAAATCTGATATTACAGATGAAGCTTCTTTATTAGAAGCAGTTGAAAATGGTGGATGGATCGTGATCTTCACAGAAGACATGGAAACATCTGAAGAGTTAGTTCTTGCACCAGGTGAACAAGACGGAGAACCTGCACGTAAGTTAGCGCTTTACACACAAGATGAAGACCGTAATATTACAGCTCAATTCACTTTAACAACACCAAAATTAACTGTTCAAGGTGAGAACACACGTATTCAAGGTGGTACTTTAAAAGGTGATGTTTACGTAGAGGCAAACGGCTTCTCAATTCCTGATGGTACAATCGATGGTAACCTTTACTTTGCTTCAGAAGAGTATGAAGCATCTGCTGATCTTTCAGGTGGTACAGTAACTGGTTCAGTAGAAGTTGAAGGTGCAGACGTAACAACAGCACCAACACAATCAAACATTACAGACGAAGCTTCTTTACTTGATGCTGTTGAAAATGGTGGATGGATCGTGATCTTCACAGAAGATATGGAAACATCTGAAGAGTTAGTACTTGCACCAGGCGAGCAAGAAGGCGAAGCTAAGCGTAAATTAGCTCTTTATACTCAAGATGAAGACCGCGTGATTACTGAGCGTTATACTTTAACAGCACCAAAATTAACTGTTCAAGGTGAAAACTCACGTATTCAAGGTGGTACATTCAAAGGTGATGTTTACGTAGAAGCAAATGGCTTCACATTACCAGAAGGTACAATTGACGGTAACCTTTACTTTGCGTCAGAAGAATACCAAGAATCAGCTGATCTTTCAGAAGGTACAGTTACTGGTTCAGTAGAAGTTCAATAATTTAAGACTTACTTCAAAAAAGGTTCATAAGCGAACGTTACCAAAAAACGCACAGAATAAAATCTGTGCGTTTTTTTGGTATAAAGAATGATATTAAATGTTAAAAAAGCTATGATGATTTCTCGTTAAATATGGAGAGGAAGAAAATAAAAATGCGACACGGACGTTAAAATCCATACATAAAAACATAAAAATAGCGATAGGCACAGTTATGATATACCGAACGTTTTTATACGTTTTGGTTTGTAATATTAATATTTAGAAAATTTGCACTTGATTATTGGAAAGTGATTTGTTATATTTAATGTGTTCTCAAGTTTTCAAAATAGATGTAATAATCAAGTAATACGTAACTGGCGTACACAGAAACTACTGTGAGGGAGCGTATTATACATAAAGCCGTTCGCCTGGGTGAGAGGTAAAGGGGGAGAAATCTTCCTTGCCTTTTTCTATATTCATATTGTGAATATAATCACACATTATTAGGAGGTAAGAAGATGAGTAAACAAACTGTTATTAAACCATTAAACGCGATTTCTGAGAAGGGGCTCAATTTATTTACGGAGGATTACCTTATTGATGAAAACGCTAGTCAACCCGATGCGATAATTTTAAGAAGCTTTAACATGCATGATATGGAGTTGCCATCATCGTTAAGAGCGATTGGACGTGCCGGTGCTGGTGTGAATAATATTCCTTTAGATGTCTGCACAGACAAAGGAATTCCGGTATTTAACACACCGGGTGCGAATGCGAATGCAGTAAAAGAACTTGTCATTACTTCGCTGATCGCGTCATCTCGTCAAATGTTTGACGGTGTCGCATGGGCAAAGACATTAATCGGTAAGGGCGATGACGTACCAAAGCTTGTAGAGGAAGGCAAAAAACAATTTGTCGGTAAAGAAATTCAAGGGAAAACGCTTGGTGTCATTGGTCTCGGTGCCATTGGTGCAAGAGTCGCCAATGATGCGCTTGAGTTAGGTATGGACGTCATTGGTTATGACCCGTTTATCTCTGTTGATATGGCTTGGAAGTTATCTCGCGCTGTCAAACGGGTGCATAACATCGATGAATTATTCAAAGAAGTGGATTACATTAGTATCCACGTCCCGCTCATTCCAGAAACAAAGGGTTTATTAAATAAAGCAGCATTTGATAAAATGAAAGACAATGTGTATATTCTGAATTTCTCACGCGGTGGGTTAATTGATGATGATGATATTGCCGTTGCGTTAGAGGAAGGGACTGTTGGTAAGTATATTACAGATTTCCCGAATGCGAAAACATTAGAAATGAAAAATACGATCTCTATTCCGCACTTAGGTGCCTCTTCTGAAGAATCAGAAGAAAATTGTGCGATGATGGCCGCAGAAGAATTAATGGAGTATTTAGAAACAGGTAATATTAGAAACTCTGTCAACTTCCTGATGCCGCACTTCCGTACCAAGGTCATCCACGGGTAACAGCTTTCCATAAAAACGTGCCGAAGATGGTAAGTAAGATTACGTCAGAAGTATCTGATGTCAACTTAAACATCGTTGATATGACTAATAGAAGTTATAAAGATCACGCCTATACGATTATTGATTTAGAAGGCGATATTGCTGAAAGTGATTTTGGCGCACTTGTTAAGCGTCTTGAAGGCATTGAAGGCATGGTAACAACGCGTGTCATTAAATAATCAAATATAATAGTAAACATGAAAGAAGTAGAGCGCTCGATGCTTTACTTCTTTTCATTTTCTCTAAAGTTTTTTTGTTTAAGTTAGGGTGTATAAGGGGAAATGTACCGTAATAATGAAAATGAGGTGATGGCGTGAGTGGATTGGACACAACATGTGTGACGCAAATTGGTATTTTAGTCAACGATATTGAGAAAGTGAGACAGGCATATAGTGAGATTTTTCAAATAGAAGAGCCTGAAATCATTGAAACGGGTCCAATAGAAGAGGCAGAGACGAACTATCGAGGGAAACCATCAGAAGCAAGATCAAAGTTATGTTTCTTTAATTTCGGTCAAGTTCAGATTGAACTCATCCAACCTGATCAACACCCGAGTACGTGGCGTGAATACTTAGATGAGCACGGCGAAGGGGTGCATCATATTGCGTTTGTGATTAACGGGATGAAAGAAAAAGTCATGTATCTCGAAGGAAAAGGCATTCCACTTGTTCAAGAAGGGGAGTATGATGGTGGACGGTATAGTTATATGGATAGTACGGATAATTTAAAAGTTTTGTTAGAGCTGTTAGAAAATGATGAGGTGTCGTAATGCGTGTTGTTATTACAGGAGCGAATAGGGGGCTTGGATTTGCTTTTGTTGAAGCTTGTCTTAAGCGTGGTTATGATGTATATGCCTGTTATCGCAAAGACCCAGGAAGTCTATCGACGCTTCATTCTCAAAAACTGATGCGTATCCAAGTCGATGTGACAGATGAGTCCTCGCTTAACGCGTTTCAAAAGAAAATCCAAGACTATAACGAAACCATTGATGTATTAATCAATAATGCGGGTGTCTTAAATGGGCGTGATGCGCGTGTCGAGGCCGTTGAAGTAAATGACATGTTAACGGCGTTTCAAGTTAATGCCCTTGGACCTTTACTCACGGTGAAGCATTTACTAAAACATATGGAAGAAAGCAACGTGAAGCGGATCATCAATATTAGTTCTAATGCGGCAAGTCTAAATCATGCGTATGCTCCGGATTATCCTTACGGGATGACAAAGGTCGCCTTGAATATGTTCACCGAAAAATTAAGAAAAGAAGTTGAGGGACGTGGCTATCGCGTCTACAGTGTGCATCCGGGTTGGATGCGGACGGATATGGGCGGGGCATCAGCGGATATTTCCGCAATAGAGGCGGCGGAAGCGATCATACAGCACTTTATTGAAGCAGCGCCGGAGGGGGCGCATACGTTTTACGATTATCAAGGTCAACCAATGGTTCACTAAAATAAAAAGCATCTGACGCGATGTCAGATGCTTTTTATTTTAGTGAAAAAAACATTACTTACCGCAACACTTTTTATACTTTTTCCCACTCCCACAGGGGCACGGATCATTACGACCAATTTTCTTTGCCGGTTCAGATGTTTGTACCGTTTCTTTTTTGCGTTTATTCCCTTTTAATGCCCACGTATGAATCGAATCTTGCGAGGCTTGTAAGAGGGCAAGCAACATCTTTTTATCATCATCTGATGCTACGGGAAGATGTTGACTTAAGTAAAGAAAACTTGGGTCAATATCAATAAAACTATTTAACAGAATGAGACAATCATCCATGTAACGGTTCATCGTTTGATCATCGAGTAAATAGCGTTCTTTTAAATGTTTCACCAGTTGAATTAATTCATCGGTTAAGTCCATAAAATCTTCTGTGCCCGCTTGAATTAATTGATCATCAGTAAAGCTATAATGTTTTTGGTAGATAGATTTTTGTTGTTGTTCTTTAAGTATATCTAAATCAACGACGCGACTATCCATTAAATCTTGATCATTTTCATTCATATAGTCGTAGTAATTTTTCGCATCTTTAATAACCGCATCCACCCGGACGAGGTTAAAACTAACGATGGGGCTAACGAGTTCAAAGACCGTTGATTTTGGCATATAGCCATAATAATAAAGTAAGCCTTGAGTCAGTCTAATGACCGCATCATTAATATCTGCCTGGATCTGCCATTCAGTTTGGTCATAGGTAAGGAAATATTCACGCACATCATCAGGCATAACTAACATATCATCTTCTTTATCTTTTACCGCAAAAGTAAGACCAGTATAGGTAAAGAACGCAAGCTTATGGCGGTGAATGAATCAAGATAAATCTTGTCACCTGCCAGTATTTTTTTTAACCAATTCAATCGTTCATTATCCATTGTTAAGATAAAGCGATCGATCGCCGTTGATTGTTCTTGGACGAGACGCTTTATTAAAGGTTGTTTCGTTAGTTTTGATACACCTTCGATACCGCTAAAGCGTCTAATCTCATCTAAATCTTTCTTTGTGAGTTGAGTTAAAAAAGCAGCTTGTGTGGAAGACGATGGTCTATCTTTCAACAATTTTTTATATGTGAATGTGATGTGTTCTTGTGTATTTTCACGTTGGCTATGTAATTGTGTGAAAAAATCTTGTAAAGCAACGGACACGGTTATTACCTCTTTTCTATAATTAAAGCTGTTAACGGAGACGTCTTGTAGGATAAAGACAACACTTAAGAATATACACAATAGACCACTACTGTGTCAAATATCATTTGTGAGTCGTCATTATTAAAATAATTAAGAAAGAACGCTCATAACTTCAGTTATAGGGTTTGGCATGTGTATAAACGAAAAAACAGACCGACAGAGTGGTTGTGGTGCGTGGTGCACGCTCGCCCTTTGTCTATCCATATTCTGCAACAATTACCGTGATGATTTTCTTGAAATAATACGTTTTTTGAATAACGGTGAAATGTTGGTCAATGAGTTTGTCTGTTGGTCGGTTTAAATGACAGCCGTCGGCTAGCTGTTTCCACATCGGTGTCAACTTATCTTGTATGGTTTGTACAAAAGGTGATGCCGCCCTAATATGTTCGATGAAATATAGCTTACCGCCTGGTTTTAATACGCGTTTAAGTTCGTTAAACGCTTGATCTGGTTGATCGATCGAACAAAAGACTAATGTAGACACAACGGTATCAAATGTATGATCCGGCACTGGAATAGATTCAGCCCCAGCAGCTTCTATATGAATGTAATCAGGCACCGGTTTTTGTTTTGCTTTCTCGCGCATAGCCTTATCAGGCTCAATCGCATAAACGTCTGTTGTTTCCGGGTTAAAAAAGGGAAAGTTCACCCCGGTACCACTTCCGATATCTAAGACGTAGCCGGAGGCGTGTTTTAACAAAGTACGTCTTTTTTGTGTTAAAAATAGTTTTTCAAGTGGATACATCACTGTATCATAAACGCTTGCCATAATTTTACCCATGTTAATCACACCCTTATCATTGATGCCATTAATCATAACGGTTAGCGGTAGGGATGTAAATACTTCTGCTTCATAGGCAAACGACAAAAAGAGATGACACAGAGTCATTCTCTTAAAAAAACAATCATTTATCTTGAAAGCTTGAGTAAAATCGAGGCGTGAGGTCGGATGTCAAAAGACAAAGGTTGATTTAATGTCTTTTTTTCATCAGTAAAAACCACATAACAGTCACCTGCGGGTTTTATATCATCTGGTAACGCATTCAAATCAAATGTAAGCGTGCGAGAAGTGTCATTTAAGTTAAACAGTGCGACATAAAGATAATCTTCAGTCTCAGAATACCAAATCACCTCATCGTCATGACGAGATAATTGGCGCTGGTTTTTCCCTGTACGATGAACGTTAAGTAAATCTTTGTTTGTCAGTAAGTCTAAAGTAAAAGTATCGTTATCACGGCATTCACCGCCAAACATGAAGGGAGATCGAAACATCGACCATAACGTCATTAAGGTGATTTGTTCATCTTCTGTAAAGCGCGTGTACCGATCGCTTGCCCCGCCGTCAACAGACCGAATCCCGATACGACCAAGCGGCAACATATCAGCATCTGGCCAGTGCCCCGGCCCGACATTTTTACTCCATTTATGACACCGAGTAAACATATCTTTGAGTAGCGGCCATACATCCCAAAAGTCATCGGTCATGCGCCACATATTCGCATGATCCTCTAAATCGGCCGCCTCGTCTAAATGACTCGGACCAGGAGAGAGTGAGAGGACCATGTCCCGTCCGGTTTGGTCGATGGCCTGGCGGATCATTTTAATCTCATCCATGTGGCTGCCGTGATAAAGCTTAGAATCAGCAATATCATCAACTTTGATAAAATCAACGCCCCAGCTCGCGTATAAATCAAACAAAGAGTTGTAGTAGCATTGACCGGCGTCAATATCTGAGCGGACGCCATACATATCTGTATTCCACGGACAAATACTGTTGGTTTTGGCAATGTCACGTGCCGTTAATGGTGTCCCTTTAATTGGCATATTCTGATGAACAGCTTGTCTAGGGATCCCGCGCATAATATGAATACCAAATTTAAGACCAAGGGCGTGGATCTCATCGGCTAATGGTTTAAAACCTTGATTATCTTTTGCGCTTGGAAACCGGTTAAGGGCAGGTGTTAGCGTGAATACTGATCCATTGTTAAATCTGCAAATGGACGATAGACAGAGGAGACCGCGCCTGATTCATACCACTGAATATCAACAACAACATACTCATACCCAGCTTCTTTCATATGTTCGGCTATATATTTAGCATTCCCTCTTACTTCTTCTTCTGTCACAGTGGCGCCGTAACAGTCCCAACTATTCCATCCCATCGGTGGTGTAGGGGCGAGCGTGTGGTGTGGTATTTTCATGTTTTATCCTACCTTTCTTCATTTGATCATGATTATTTGATTACTTTCACTTTAGCTGATGTAGGTGTTTTAAACAATTGTAAAAAAATCTGAGAAGGGTAATATCTTGCTACAAGATTGTCCACGTTCGCTCAAAGAAGCGTTGTTTATCTTTACGGTACAAAGACGGTGTTGTCCCGAACTGTTTTTTAAATACTTTGGAAAAATAATTCCCGTTTTGATAACCAGTGGCACGGGCAATAGTATGAATAGTCTCATTCGTGTTAGCTAACCGCTCACAAGCATGGTGCAAGCGTATATCCGTTAAAAAGTCAATCGGTGTCGTGCCAGTCATTTGTTTGAATAACCGACTAAAATGATAGATAGATAGTCCAGAGACCTCACTAATAGACGTCACATCGAGATCTTCGTTAAAGTGCGCGGTCATAAATGCAATGGCTTGTTCAATCGCGGGCGGGAATGTGTGATGTGATAAATCAGAAAGATAAGCTTGTAGATTCATCAAAAAATGATAACTTTCTTTCGATGCTTGAAACAAAGAAGTGAATTGATCGTTTTTTGCTAGTGACAACATCATTTTCAACTGATGAATGACCGCACTGTCTTCTGGCATTTTAAAGACAGGGGACGCTATAGATGAGCGTTGAGTATATTGTGTCGCAAAGTCCCCGGCTAGTGTGAGATAGAAAAAATGCCAATGATCAGAATCAGCTGGCAAATAGTAACGATGTTCACTTGGAATATTAACAAGAAAAGCTTCATTTTTATTCAAGGTCATCTCCTTGCCACCGGTAGAAAAAATGCCAGAACCGCTCAGAGTATATTGAAAGAGTAATGTGTTGGTATCAGGTCGGTCTGTCCCTAACCAGTCATAATGAGCGGTATGACATTCTTCTCCGATCGCGTATAAATGGATGGGTACTTGATTTGATTGCTTAAATCGAAAACCAAACGTATCGATAAGATCACTTCGCAAAAGTTATTTGGATGAGTTTTAACATCTACATTCTAACACATTCGTATAAGTTTCTAAATATTTTCACTTAAATTAGCTTTATTATGACAGCGTTAAGCTTATTTTCAAGCGTTTTTAAATAAAACCCTTGAATAATAGTTAGAAGACACTATAATAGTTATAAGTACAAGTTGTGAAAATAAAGGAGCGAATGAATCATGAAACGACATGTCACCCCTCTCTTAACGGAATGTTTATTAGCACACTACCCATTTGATGAGGATGAGTATATTGGTAAAGACATAAGTGGAAAACAGCACGATCTTGCGCCACTTGGTTTACAGTTACCTGAGATTAAAACAATCCACAATCGTAAAGGTGTCTATTTTCCGGGTGGTAACCATGGTACATCTTATTTGAAATTACCTCATCACCTTTTAACTGGTATCAATGACGAAACAGGTTTAACGGTATCGACATGGGTCTACTTAGAACGTGGTGAAAATATGTGGGAGCGTATTTTTGATTTTGGTCATGGGCCGGCAGGTCCTTATTTATTTATGACGAGACATTTTAGAAGTGTCTGTTTTAATGGACAAGACCTTGTCGCAGATGCGAGTCATACCTTCCCAGAAAACGAATGGCTACATGTCGCGCTCTCCATCCATCCTACAAGACGAGGAAAAGAATCAAGCGCCGGTCCGGTTGTCTATGTCAATGGTGAATGCGTCGCTGATGGCTTGATCTCTCAAACGTCTAGTGGCACATATAAAGCACTAAGAGAATGGTTTGACACGCTAGAACAGACGAATATGTATACCGAGAACTTTATTGGAAAATCACAATTTTTTGCCGATAGAGACTTTCACGGCGCCATCAGTGATTTTAGACTATATGATAAAGCCTTAAGTCACGATGAAGTATTAGATGTGTTATGTGAGTCGCTGAGTGATGAAAAGATTGTGGCGTTAGCGACTGACCATTATTTGAAGAGTCCGCACCCGATTGTTCAAACGGACCTTGATTTACCCACGAGCTTAATGGGAGACAAAGTGTCTGTTGAATGGTTATCTTCCGACAGTGATGTCCTCAGTCATGCGGGGACGATTGTTGAAGCGAAAAAACCAACAGCCGTAACATTAACCGCTAAGGTTACTCGTGGTGATGTTACAGACGAAAAAACATATCCTGTCACAATCTTGCCAAAGTCAAAACCAACTCATGAACTTGTGATTGATGCTAATCAAAAAGGTCTCGATATAGCGCCGCACATGTATGGGTTATTTTATGAAGATATCAATAATGCAGCCGATGGGGGGATTTATGCCGAATATGTCCAGAATCGGTCTTTTGAGTCATTTGTCTTTGACACGTATGACCATCAGTCAGGATCATGTGGTTGTTCAACAGGACGGAACCATGCACCCCTTCATATGTGGTTCGGCGATCTTGATCAGGTAAAAGTAGAAACGGTTGGAGGTTTAAATGCGTACTTTGGTATTGAAGATAATGAAGTTAATCAGCATTACGTGACGATAGAAAAAGGCGCAACGTTAATTAATAGAGGGTTTACCGACAACAATCAAGCCCCACGGATGGCATTTAAACAAGGGCATCATTATGATTTTACCGTCTGGGCTAAAGCGAATGAAACAGCCGAACTCGACATTCAACTAAGAGACAGTCAAGGTGTACTTGTGAGTGAAACGGAGACGCTAACGGTGATCGATGGTGGTCAGTGGAGAAAGTATCAAATGACACTCACAGCCAATCAAACATGTTTTGGTGAATTAGCCTTAACAGCACAAGACTCTCTGTCATTAGATTTTATTTCACTTATCCCGCGTGATGTCTGGGGTCAAAGTGAAGAAGAAGGCTCATCATCCGCGCACCAAAACTATTTAGCTAATCCTAATTATCGTTTAAGAAAAGATTTGGTTCTTGCGTTAAAAGACTTAAACCCAGCCTTTTTACGGTTCCCAGGAGGCTGTATTAGTGAAGGGTCATATATTTGGGATAACGTTTACGAATGGAAAGATTCTATCGGACCAGTTGAAACGCGTAAAGAAAACTTTAATGTCTGGGGCTATATGATGACGATGGGACTCGGTTATATGGAGTATTTCCAACTCGCCGAAGACTTAAATGCGACACCGCTTCCTGTCATGGCTTGTGGTGTGTTATGCCAAGCGCGGTCTGATTATGTCAATCCTGCCGGTGGTAAGTTAAGAGATCACTTTGTGAAAAGCTTTACCGACTTAATTGATTTTGCGCTAAGTACCGATGTAGAAACAAACCCGTGGGCAAAAATTCGCCGTGATATGGGGCACCCTGCGCCATTTGATCTTCGCTACTTAGGGATTGGGAACGAAAACTGGGGCACCGAGTTATATGCGAATTTTGCTTACTTTAAAACAAAAATCGATGACTATATGGACGCACACTACCCAGAGCACACCTTAACGATTGTTTCAACCGTTGGTGCCCAAGCAGATGATGAGGCATTCCAAGAAGGTTGGAAGTACTTAAGTGGTAAGATGGAAACAAATCAAGACGTGACGTTTACTGATGGAGAGAAGGATGTCACGGAGACAGTGGATTGGTATCAAGATCAACCACACTTTATGGACACGATCGCTGACGAACATTATTATCGTTCGAATGATTACCTTCTGAATAACGTGGACCGGTATGATTACTATGAGCGCCGTTATGATAAAACAGGTGAATTAAATGAAGCGGAGACATCTAAAGTCTTTGTCGGAGAGTTTGCGTCAACGGATAAAAATACATTAATGGGCGCCATCAGTGAAGCGGCGACAATGACCGGTTATGAAAATAACGCCGATGTCGTCCGGTTAGTGGCCTATGCACCATTATTTAATAAAGTACTCACCGATCAAACGTATCGCTGGACACCCGATTTAATCTGGTTTGATGATGCTTCGGTTTGGTTTACACCTAATTATTATGTCCAGCAATTGTTCGGTCATTCCGTTGGAAAAGAGGTCTTACCGACGCAATTAAAAGCGTATGAAGAAGATTCGTTAACCACTCGTCGACCAAAGGGTGGCATCAGTTTATCGACAAGTGAAGCAACAATCTTATTAAAATCAGTTACAGTAAAGAAACTTGATTCAGATGAGGTCCTACTGCATCAAGATTTTACTGCACCACTCGACGAACGGTTTTCGCTCATACCTGGAAGTGAAGACTTTACTAAGACAACAGATGGCATCATCTTCGAAGGACGCACGTCAGGACGTAACGGTCTGTATCTGTTAGCGCCTGATTGGACTGATTATGAGGTGACATGTGTGGCGCAAAAAATAGCGGGTGAGACAGGTCTCTTTGTCGGTGTAGGTTTAAAGTCAATTGCACCAGAAGATAAGACTGTGATTGAGTACGCGATTTTACCAGATGGGCGCTATGACGGGATAAAAGTCTTTAAACACGGGAAAGAAGGTTATACACTTGGAGATTATTCCTCAAGTATTTTAGCAGGTAACCTTCGACGTGGTTATGAAGGCGCATTTAAACAAGGTGTTGATTATACCATCCATGTCGTCTTTAGTGACCAAAATCGACAACTGCGGTGTCAATATTTTAATGAAGAAGAAGCAAGTGAAACACTCACATATAAATTAGAAGCGTATCAAAAAGACCTCTTTACGTCGGTGACGAGTGATGAAAGCGCGGTCTATGTGAAGCTTGTGAACGCAGAAGGTTACGATAAATCCGTCACCTTAACGTTTAAAGCGCTGGATGTTGCAGATAATGTCGAGGTAGTGACAATCACGGGTGATGAAGCGGACCTTCATGTCCCTAATATTAATACGAAAAACAATGAAGTGATTTCACCGGTAACGGATACAATAAACATGACTGAAGACAACTGTGTCACTGTTCCAAAGTATAGTGTGGTACTTGTTAAACTCGTGCGAAAGTAAAATATAAGGTGTTGTCTTTTCCTTCATTTAATTAAATAGTGATAGTAGATTTGGGGGAGAATCTGGTGATTTTCCCCCTTATTATATTCATTCTTTTTAGTTCAGACGTCTCCTTTTTGTTGTGTGTCAGTTAAACACGCCTTATTTTTTTCTAAGAGGCATTCATACCTTCTGATATAATGAATGTAGGAATTGATTCGGGAGGGATTAATAATGGGAGAGATGATTGTCATCATCCTTATTGGTATGTGTTCTTTTGGTTGTTTTGTGATAAGTGTTTTACAATTTATCCAAAAGGGATGGCTGTTTAATAATGCTATATATATGCTTCTCAAGAAGAGAAGGGGACAATGGATAAGACGCCTTATTATAGACAGTCAGCTGTTGTATTTGCCTTATTAACAGTCATGTTTTTTTGCGTTTTTATGGGTGTCGTGTTTAAAAAAGAATGGTTATTCGTCTTGGAAGGCATCTTTCTTGTGGTTACTGTCATATATGTTGTTCTATCATCTATTACAATAGCAAAACAAAAAAAGACATAAGGAGGACGAAAATGGATATTTCATTTGAGGTGGCTGATAAGAAATTCAATTACAGGGTGTGCGCTATGATGATCCATGACGGAAAAATCTTAGCGATGAAAGATGACCGCTCACCGTATTATTATCTACCGGGAGGACGAGTGAAAATAAGTGAGACATTAGAAAGCGCCGTCGTCAGAGAAGTGGAAGAAGAATGTCAGGTGACGCCCAAAATGATTCGTCCGCTATGGTTAAATCAAGCGTTCTTTCAAGAAGATGTGGATCACTTAACATATCATGAAATCTGTCTCTATTACTTGGTCGATATTTCTCACGCGAACTTAATGACCAAAGGCGAACAATTTTCATTACAGGAAGGTAACAGCCAGCATCAATTTCGCTGGTTGTCCTTTGAAGAGTTAAAAGAGGCATATTTCTATCCGCTGTTCTTAAAAGAAGCGATTTATGATTTACCGAAAGTTCTCACCATCAGAACAGAACGAGAATGACACAATGAACCTGTAAGGTGGGAAAAAGATGTTCGTCACTGTTTTGAGAGCAAATAATGAGCATCTCAGTTTAACATCTGATAAGATAAGTGGACAGGAGGGACGCTTATGCATCAAGTATCAATGGATATTGTCAGGTTTAAAGGTGACCATTATCAGTTTGGTTACAAACAAGGTCAAGTACTAAAAGGGAGTTACTTAATCGAGTCCCGCCGAAAGCAATTTAATGAGCAAAAAAAGACACATTTCCTTACCAATCAAGACGAGGCGATTGAATTATTAAGACTTAGGCATGCGCCACTGATTGATGAAATATACGGGTTAAGAGATGCCTTACATATCTCAACAGAAGAAGCTATCCGTCATTTTGCGGGGTATTATATCGAGGTTAATAAAAGTGGCTGTTCCATTATGAATGGATCGAATATATTTGTTCGAAATTATGACTCTCACCCGGATAGTTATGAAGGGCGGTTTGTCATGTATCAGCCGACTGATGGCGGCTATCGTTCGATGGGACCATCGATGCAAGTAACGGGACGAACAGATGGCATCAATGAAAAAGGGCTCGTTGTTGGTTATAACTTCACAAATAGACGCTATTCAGGAGACGGGTTCATTTGTAATATGATTGCCCGCATTCTGCTGGAAACAGCGAGGGATGTTGATGAGGCTGTGAAGATATTAAAAGAGCTACCTCACCGGCGAAGTTTTTCATATGTCTTGATGGATTCAACCGGTAAATCTGTAGTTGTCGAAGCAACGCCAAGACAAGTCGTCACACGAGAAGCACGTATGTGTACGAATCACTTTGACATCTTAAAGGAAGATAATCGCTATCAATTTGATGAATCACGTGAACGATTAGATAAAGTGAAACATCACTGGCACAACAATCTGTCGGTGAAGCAAGCCTATGAGGCGTTTAATGCTGAGGAGGCTGACATCTTTTCAACCGATTATCAACATAGTTCAGGTACCTTGCATACGATTGTGTACCGACCACAGGACTTATGTGCCTATATTGGCGTGGGTCGGCAGAAACGACCGGTTCGATTAGATTTAGATGATATTAATGAGACCCGCGGCGTCTATGTGAAACGAATCAAAGGAACCATTCAGTGGCCACGCCCATATCTAAATGAGCGGGCATGATAAAATTGTCACAATCTTTCGTTTACACCTTATTTTTCTAATCTGTCTATGGTAAAATCATCTTGTATCATGTGAGATCTAAAAGGGAAATGAGGTGAAATAAATGATTAAACAACGAAGTGTCGCGATGGTCATTATTTTGACGTTAATCACGTGCGGTCTTTACAACTTGTACTGGATGTTTGCTATTACAGAAGAGTTAAGTTACACAACGAATGATCCTAACTTTTCAGGCGCAAAAGCACTTATTTTCTTATTTTTAACGTGTGGGATTTATGCTTTCTTTTGGTACTACATCGTCGGACAAAAAATGGCGGAAATGCAACGTCAGCATAATATGCTCGTTAAGGATAATGGTGTGTTATATATCGTGTTAGCCATCTTTGGTTTACCAATTATTGCGGATGCGATTATCCAGGCAGAAATGAATAAGTTTGTTGGTGTCGTATAAGAAAGGAAGGGACAACGGATGAGACATTATCTTAAGAAACTTGATAAACGTATCCTAATAGGATTAGGTGTTGTAGGTGCAGGTGTTTTTTATTTAAAAGTGTTAGCACCGACATTTCATATACATATACCTTGTCCATTTAAACACGTCACGGGCTTTGATTGTCCAGGATGTGGGATGACACGCCTCACCCTCAGTCTTTTAGAAGGCGATGTGTATCAAGCTTTTCGTTATAATAGTCTCCTATTCGTTCTTATCCCGTTTTTTATACTCTATTACACCTTATTATCAAAAGGAAAGAAAAAGTCAAGTGACTATGTCTTGTACGGCATGTTAGTTATGACGATTGTCTTTGGTGTGCTACGTAATACACCGATGTTTAGCTTTCTTGCGCCAACAACGATTTAACATGTGACCGCCTAAACAATCGTTTTAGGTGGTTTCATTATTTTAAAACAAAGAAGGTCAGTATATGGCATCTTATTTCTTTTTAATCATTTTCGTTCTAACCCTTATCCTTATTGGGTACCGTGATACGTTTAGCGTTAAACGCCAGTTTGTCTCGGTAACATTACCTCATCTCACGTCACCTCTTAGAATGTGTCAATTAACAGATCTTCATGGGCACATGTTTAAAGGCTCTTACGCCTTATTAATCAAACGCATCACAGAAGATGCTCCTGATATGATTGTCTTAACTGGTGATATGATTGACCGAAAGACAACATCTTTCAATCACGTCCTTCATTTAATCAAACAACTCGCAACACTTGCGCCTGTTTACTTTGTCATGGGTAATCATGAGTCAGTCATCCAAGGCAAAGCGTATTTCTTCATGCATTAACCGACTTAGGTGTAAATGTCTTACGAATGAATCGATCATAGCCTATCACCAAACTGATGCGATTCGCTTGGTCGGTGTTGGTGACGCTTCATCGTATGATGCCGACTTATCACGTTCCTTTTCAGGTGTTGGTGCGACTGAAGCGGTCATTTTGTTATCGCATACCCCTGATATCGTCGACCAATTATCAACCGAACCAGTGAGGCTTATTTTAAGTGGTCATACTCATGGTGGGCAAATCCGGTTGCCCTTTATTGGCGCTGTGATTGCACCTGGACACGGTTTGTTTCCAAAACGCACGAAAGGGTTGTATCCGTTACCGAATAAGCGTCAACTATATATTGATAGCGGCCTAGGCATGAGTCGAATCCCTGTTAGGTTTTGGAATCAAAGTCAATACAGTCTCATCGATATGTGGTCAGAAGAACAATGAAAAAAGACGGATTGTCAAGTGATAAATTTCGTTGAAATTTTTCGTTTTGTGCTAGTTGTTGGTCTGTCGCTCTTTATGGTCTTTAAATATTTTTTGATAGACAGAGGTAAGACTTTTTACCCTCTACAATCAATATCTATGTTGTTATAATATTAGAGGTGTCTATATATAGTATATATTTCAGGAGGCGATACTGTGTCAGAATTATTAACAGAGATTTACGGTGAGTTAAACAAAACTCCTTTCCAAGTGTTATTACAACTTGATCGTTATACGGTAAAAGAAATGGATGTATCAAAATTAAATATTGGGGATGTTGTGGTGGCGATTTATGATGAATCGATTCCGGAATACCCACAAAAAGATTTTGGTCGCGTCATCGAGATGGACAATCAGACGGTAACATTTATTGGTGAAGTATCAAACCAAACACTAACGGTACCACGTCGACATGTGTTGATTCCACTTGATTATAAATGGTCAGATTCCGTTGAGCGCTATGTTTTAGGTGCGATGTCCATTGAGGAAACGTATAAACATCAAGATTTAGATACATTTAAAGACCGTATGTATGATAGTTTATATAAAGAAAAAATTGTCCCAGGTGGACGTGTCCAGGCATCAATGGGGATTTATGAGAAATATGGCAAGCAATTTGATTTAACGGCTTATAATTGTTATGTCTTACCGAATCCGAAGGATTCACGTAAAGGGATTATCAACGGCTCGCTTTCTGAAATGACTGAGATTATGTCACGCGGTGGCGGTGTCGGTATTGCCTTATCAACCCTTAGACCACGGAATGCCCGTGTATATGGTGTGAATGGGATTTCTTCAGGTTCTGTTAGTTGGGGTGGTTTGCTTAGCTATGCGACGGGCCTTATTGAACAAGGTGGCAGTCGCAAGGGCGCCTTAATGTTACAATTACACATCTCGCACCCGGATATTTTTGATTTTATTACGATCAAACGTGAAAGTGGTAAAATCACTAACGCCAATCTGTCTGTACAAATTACAAAAGAATTTATGGAAGCAGTAGAGAACGATGCTGATTGGCATCTCATCTTCCCAGATACACGCCATGCAGCTTATGATAACGATTGGGCTGACAAGTATCAAGATATTCATGATTGGTTAGAGGCAGGTTTACCCGTTGAAATTTATCAAACAGTGAAAGCACGAGAACTTTATGATTTAATTATTGAATCCGCACATGCTTCAGCTGAACCAGGTGTCATGGTTTATGATCATATGAATGATGGCTATATGCCAAGTACGCAACAATTGATTCCTTTAGAAGGGACAGGGCTGTACAAATTAGATCCAGAATCACTGAAGAAAAAACATGAAGCAACACCGTGGAACAATACGTACTATTACCAGAAAAACGTGTCATCCAATCCATGTGGGGAACAACCACTTTGTGGAAATGGTATTTGTAACTTGATTCACATTAATCTAGCGGAATTCTTTAAGAAAGAAACAAACGATGTTGATTGGGATGATTTAAAACAAGCGGTAGCCGATGCGATTCGTTATGCGGATGATGTGATTGATTATACCGTTTATTTCCGCGAGGAAAATGAACGCGTGCAAAAAGAACAACGCCGGATTGGGATGGGTACGTTAGGTCTCCATGACTTATTGATTGATTTAGAACTACGTTACGGTTCAGATGAATCGATTGCATTTATTGATCGGCTCTATGCGTTTATTAAAAACAGCGCGTATGAAGCTAGTGCGAAATTAGCCGAAGTCCGTGGACGATTCCCGAAATATGACGAGAAAATCCTAGAAGCACGCGTGCCGAAAAGCTTAGATGATGACGTAAAAGCATTAATTAAAAAACACGGCTTACGCAACTCACACCTACTCACACAAGCACCAACGGTACAACCGGAACGAAAACAGGTAGTGAAGGTTACAGTCGCTCTACAGGGGTGGAGCCTTTCTTCTCAATTAAATGGGAACGTGAAAGCCGTCTCGGTAAAACGATCGATTATTTAGGTAAAGCTAAAGATTACCTTGAGCGTACGGGTGAAAAAGTCCTACCTGACTACTTCGTCTCAGCGATGTGTGTCGAAAAAGATGGGACACCAAAAATTACGCCGAAAAATCACGTGGATGTCCAAGCGGCGATTCAAAAACATAATGACTCAGCGATTAGTAAAACGTGTAATGTTCCTAACCACTTTACTGTGGAGCAAACGAAAGAACTCTATAGCTACGGAATAGAAAAAGGGGTTGTCGGGTTAACGATTTACCGCGACGGTAGCCGTGATACACAAGTGTTACGCAGTGTCAGTGACGAAGAAGAACAAGTAGAAGAAGTGACAGCATCACCAGCACAAGCGATTACGTTTGAAGACGATGACCGCGAATTCACGTCAGCTAAGTTCTATAAGCGTCCGACACGATTAGTTGGTGAAACGATTAAATCAGCGACACCATTTGGTAAAATGTATGTCACTGTTAATCGTCATCCTCAAACAGACTTAATTGAAGAAGTCTTCCTTAACTTAGGTAAAACAGGCGCAGACATTTCAGCAATTGCGGACGGTTTAGCGATTGCTTTAACGGGATTATTAAGTCCGCGTATCGCGAACTTAACCCAACAAGAGAAAGTTAATTGGATTATTAAGAAGTTTAACGGCATTAAAGGCCAAAGTGCGGTTGGTTTCGGTAAAAATCAAATTGAATCCTTACCAGATGCCCTGGCAAAAGTCTTGATGCAGTTAGGTGAAGATAATGAAGCAGCGGTTGACGTACCCGAATCAATGGGTAAATTCTCGAGTGGTTCCGTTGATATTTGTCCAAGCTGTGGCCAGTCCACATTTGTTAAACAAGATGGTTGTACGACTTGTCTGACTGACTTAGGTGGTTGTGGTTATTCTAAGTGTTAATAAGTCATATAGCGAAGAAACAAAGACAGTATAGTTATGTGTCCTCAGCAAGTTCAACAGTCTAGGCTGACAAGGACGCTTTTTGATTAAGAATAATGGATACATGAAGAAAAGAAGGATGATGCTATTTAGCATAGCCATCATCCTTTTTATGCTTTTAATATTTAAACAACAGGAGTTAAATATTGTCCTGACGTTGCGGTAACGGATCATGTGTTTCATTACCAATTATTTTAATATGAAGATTAAAAACAATGGCTTGACCAATGTTGTAGTTTTGCGGTTCGACATGTATACCGGAAATGCCCGTTGTTTTTGTTTGTGAGACGATATCTTTTAATGTATGCAAAGAAGACAGGGTGAAAGTTGATGGTTCAATAACTGTTTTGCCTACCTGTTTGATTGAAATTTTTAAATTGTCTTTTGATTTTACTAATGCTTGTTGCTTGTCTTGATTGATTAAAACGTCGGTTATTTGTGTTAATAACAGACTTGCACCAACGCTCAAGGCAAGTGCTTGGGTAAGTTTTTTCATAATCAGAACACATCCTTTATTGAGATAGGTTCATTATATCGAACGAATCGTAAGGTGTCATTGTTTGTACGAATATGTTTTTATAGAAAAGGCTTTCTTTTTTCATTTCCTACATGTATACTAGTATATAAATGAAGTGTATTAAACAATACGGAAGGGGATTATTATGCGCGTAGATTTAACAAAAAAACCTTACAATTTAGATGAAGCAAGCATTGCTTGGGTGAAAGATACGATCAATAGTATGACAATTGAAGAGAAGATTGGCCAATTATTCATTAATATGGGCTCAGAGCGGACTGAAGAGTACTTAACTGGAGTACTGAATAATTATCATATTGCGGGCGTCAGATACAACCCAGGAACAGCTGAGGAAGTCTATGACCAAAATAAAATCTTACAAGAAAATAGTAAGATTCCATTACTGATTGCGGCAAATACAGAAGCTGGTGGTAATGGGGCTTGTAAAGACGGGACCTATGTTGGGCATGAAGTCAAGATTGCAGCAACAAATGATGAACGCTATGCCTATGAAATGGGCCGTATATCAGGTGTTGAAGCGGCAGCGATTGGCTGTAACTGGAGTTTTGCGCCGATTGTTGACTTAAACCGTAACTGGCGTAACCCGATTATTTCAACCCGTACGTGGAGCGGTGATGTTGATTTAACCATTAAGATGTCGCTTGCCTACATGAAAGGGATCACAGAAAGCGGGATTGCTCCAGCTGCCAAGCACTTCCCAGGGGACGGTCTAGATGAGCGTGACCAACACTTATCATTTAGTGTAAATTATTATTCTAAAGAAGATTGGGACGAAACGTTTGGCAAAGTGTATGGTTCATTATTCGATGCCGGCTTACCATCTATTATGGCTGGTCACATTTCATTACCTGAATATGTGAAACACTTTAACCCAGATGCGGCGGTTCAAGAACAGATTTTACCAGCGACATTAAATAAATATATTTTAACGGATCTTTTACGTGATGAAATGGGCTTTAATGGCCTTGTTGTGACGGATGCTAGCCACATGGTGGCAATGACGGCATCAATGAAGCGTCAAGACATGTTGCCAACAGCGATTGCTGCTGGATCTGATTTATTCTTATTCTTCAATGATCCAGATGAAGATTTCCAGTGGATGTTAGAAGGCTATCAAAACGGTGTCATCACGGATGAACGCCTAGAAGAAGCACTCACACGTATTCTTGGTACAAAAGCAGCATTAGGTCTACACAAGAAAGAAAAAACAGCCTTATTGCCAGATAAAGAAACAGCAATGGCCACCATTGGTCTTGCGGAAAACAAAAAAATTGCTGAGGAAGTGGCTGATAAAGCGATTACGTTAGTAAAAGACCAACAGGACATCTTCCCGTTAAATGTAAACAAATCAAAACGTGTGTTACTTGTAAATGTCGAAGGACATAAAGGTGGCTTTGGGGCACTTATTGGAGCTGAACAAGTGCGTCCCGTTGATACATTAAAAGAGATTCTTGAACAAGAAGGATTTGAGGTATCTATTTGGGAATCAACTGAAGAACGGATTAACAAGTTACCAGAAGAAGAACGTGCACAAGCTATTGCGAATGTCTATGCACAAAAGCGTCCAATTAAAGAACTCGTAGAACAATATGATGTGATTATTAATGTGGCGTCTGTTCAACCAAACACGGATCAACGCATTCAGTGGCCAGCATCAAAAGGGACACCAGATATTCCTTTCTATGTTCATGAGATTCCAACGATTTTTGTATCGGTACAGGCACCGAATCATTTAGCTGATGTGCCACAAGTTCAGACATTTATTAATACGTATGATTCAAAGCCATTTACACTTCAAGCACTTGTTGAGAAGATGATGGGACGTTCAGCATTCACAGGTATCTCACCAGTCGATGCTTTCTGTGGATTTCTTGATACACGTTATTAAATCGCAGTTATCTGACGAATTAAATAAATAGGTACACATTTGATTAAGGCCCTTTGTCCATTTGAGACAAAGCCTTTACGCACGATAGCATCATATTACAAGTCATCATCATTTAAGAGTGTATTAAGGAACTGAATTGGTAATTGAAAGCGTTCATTATCTAAGCTCAATTCATCAAGTGGATCTTCTTCATCATATTCCGCTTTAATCGCCGCCATTTCCTGATGTAGTTTCTCCATTTTTTGATCAAGTTTATGGGCCGCTTCTGCTGCTTCTGTTAGCTCGATATTTAAATGTTGGAGCACTTGTTTATTAAATTTATAGTAGATTTTGTGTTCTAGGCTAGCCCAGAAGTCCATGGCGATTGTACGGATTTGCACTTCAACACACACATTCTCTGTTCTGTCTGACATAAAGATTGGAATGGATAAGATTAAATGAAGACTACGGTACCCATTAGGCTTCGGTGATTGGATATAGTCTTTTTCACTTAATAAGGTGATGTGATCCTGTTGTTTTAACATGTCGCGGATGATGTAAATATCGGATTCAAATGAACACGTGATCCGAATGCCAGCGATATCACGAATGTGTTCTTTAATAGCCACCGGACTAGGTTTAATTCCTTTTTTCTCGACTTTTTTTTAGAATGCTTTTGAGTGATTTGACCCGGTGCGACACATGTTCAATCTGATTATATTCATGGATATAGGTGAACTCTTGTTTTAAAATGTTCACTTTGGTCATCATTTCATTGATGGCAAATTTGTACTGCATGAGAAAACGCATCAGTTCTTGTTTTTTTAGTTTTAAATCAGCTGTCATAAGAAATCTCCTTGTGATTGTTATACTGTTATATTATCGCTTCAGGGCGAGAAGACACCTTCCTCAAGTGCGTCAGCACTAGGTGGGTGATGAATCGCTTGTTTTCAATATTTTTGAAGTGACAAACATATATTCCATGTGGTATAATTAAAACATTAGCAATGATCGTCACAAAACAAAGAGAGGGTGGGTATCATGGGCATGAAGGCCATTTTTTCAAATCGCTTATATAAGCATAAGATTGACCCTGATTTTGTTATGTCTATGGATCACACCCTCCGGGTGTTTAATCAAGCTAAACATTTTCGCTATCAAGCAGAGGTCCGGGAGCTTAGGGGCGTGAAAACGAAAAGTTCCGTCTCCATCCATCAACAGTTGAAACAACGTTACGGATTAAATGATTATTATGCGACCAGTGCTGTTCAACAAGGACGGGCGCTTCTATCCGCGCAAAGAGAATTGAAGAAGGTGTACATACGTAATAAAAAAGAACAAATCAACGCCGTTAAAAGAAAAATAAAAGCGACGAAGGCGCGCTTGACGACACTTCAAAAGATAAAAGGCTCTTTTATCAAAGGAACACTTATGTTCAATAAAAACGTCACGTGAACAACAAAAAGGGGCCTTTTTGTTGTGACATATAAGTATTCCACACGCTTATTTTACTGTGCTTATGATTTTGAACATCAATACCTTGATGTTC